>CBDTYC010000007.1:0-19933 GCA_965364495.1 uncultured Yoonia sp.
TAGCGTGCCACCAGTCCGCGCGCGAGGACGCGAATGTCGGCAACCGCAAGGTTCAGCCCCTTGGAGCCGGTTGGCGGAACGATATGCGCCGCATCACCCGCCAGAAAAAGGTTACCATAGCGCATCGGCTCGCAAACAAACGATCGCAGTGGCGCGATGCTTTTCTCGAATGACGGGCCGGTCTGAAGGTTGGCTGCCAGTTCAGGGCCCAAACGTGCAGCGAATTCATCCCAGAACCGATCATCGGACCAGCTTGAAATATCATCGGTCGTATCGCACTGGATGTAGTAGCGGCTGCGCGTCTTGGACCGCATGGAGCACAGTGCAAAGCCGCGTGCGTGGTTTGAATAGACACATTCCATACTGACTGGCGGGCGTTCGGTCAAAATGCCCAACCAGCCAAAGGGATAAACCCGCTCGTATGTTTTTAGCACGTCCTTGGGAATAGACTGGCGTGAGACACCATGAAATCCATCACAGCCAGCGATGTAGTCGCAGGTGATTTCGACATCGTCTTTCCCATGATGGAAGCTGACCGTCGGGCGGTCGGATTTCAGATTGGACGGGGTCACGTTTGTCGCGTCAAAGTAGAACCGCGCGCCTTGTGCGCTGCGCAATGCGAACAGGTCCTTTGTCACCTCTGTCTGGCCGTAGGCGATGACCGATTTTCCGGTCAGTTCATCCAGATCTATCCGGTGTGACACCCCGTCGAACGCAAGTGTCAGCCCATGATGCGGGATCCCTTCGCGGACCAGCCGATCTGCGACACCCGCCTCGACGAGCGCGTCAACTGTCCCTTGTTCCAGAATGCCTGCGCGGACGCGGGCCTCGATATAAGCGCGGTCCTTGCGATCAATGACGATGTTGTCGATGCCCGCATTGGCAAGCAGTTGTGATAACAACAGCCCTGCCGGTCCTGACCCAATGATGCAAACGGATGTTGACAGTTGGATCGTCATCTTACCTGCGCCTTAGTCCCTTTGAAGCCTTTTAAACAGGGCAGACGTGTCCCAACGTCCGCCGCCCATTTTTTGAACGTCTTTGTAGAATTGATCTACCAGCGCCGTCACAGGCAGTGATGCCCCGTTCTCGTTCGCGGTACTCAGGCAAATTCCAAGATCTTTGCGCATCCAGTCAACGGCAAATCCGTGGTCAAAATGATCGGCAAGCATCGTTTTGTAGCGGTTCGACATCTGCCATGATCCAGCGGCGCCCTGACTGATGACTTCGACCACGGCTTCTCCGTCCAAGCCGGCCTTGGACGCAAAATGCATTGCCTCTGACAGTCCCTGCACAAGTCCGGCGATCGCGATCTGGTTGCACATTTTTGTCATCTGGCCCGCGCCGCTGTCGCCAATCCGGCGGCACAGTTTTGCATAGACGTTCATCACAGGCTCTGCCCTGTCATAATCCGCCTGATCGCCGCCGCACATGATTGACAGCTGGCCGCCCTCGGCACCGGCTTGTCCGCCCGACACGGGTGCGTCGACAAATGCGATGCCTTTTGCCTTTGCGACCGCATACAGCTCTGCCGTGACCGCGGCAGAGACCGTGGTGTGATCGATAAAGGTGCTTCCTTCGGACATGGTTGCGAATGCGCCGTCAGGACCAAGGCAGACTGCGCGCAAATCATCGTCGTTGCCGACACAGGCCAACACCATTTCGGCGCCATTGGCGGCTTCTGCCGGGGTCTTGGCAAAATTGCCGCCATGTTCTTTGGCCCAAGCCTCTGCTTTGGCGGTTGTGCGGTTGTAGACGGTCACGTCATGGCCAGCCTTGGCCAAATGGCCTGCCATCGGATAGCCCATGACCCCAAGGCCCAGAAATGCGAGTTTTGTCATCGATTTATCCTTACTTTAAAGTGTGTCTTGCGGTGTTTTCCCCGCAAAGAACGCATCAAGATTGTCCAAGGCGCGAAAACCCATTGCGTCACGTGTTTGACGGGTCGCGCTGCCGATATGGGGCAACATGAAGACATTGTCGTAGGTCGCGAACGCAGGGTTTCCGCCCGGTTCGACCTTGAAGCAGTCAAGTCCGGCCGCTGCCACCTGACCGGTATCAAGCGCCGTCAGAAGCGCGTTTTCGTCCACCAACGCACCGCGTGCTGTGTTGACGATGACAGCGCCCTGCGGCAACAACGCAAACCGCTCTGTGTTCATCAGATCAATGGTATCCGGTGTGGCCGGACAATGGAGCGACAGAAAATCCGCGACGCCCAGCAGGCTCTCGACGGTGTCGTGATAGACGGCACCTTGTGCTTGATCATCCGGCAAGGCACTGCGATTGAAGTAATGCACTTCCATGTCGAACCCGCGTGCCTTGGCTGCGAATGCCCGCCCCACACGGCCCATCCCGATGATCCCGACGCGCGCGCCCGTGACCTGCTTGCCAACCATAAAGGCCGGTGACCAACTATCCCAAGCGCCGGTCCGCACGATCCTGTCCCCCGCTACTGCGTGACGCGCTGCCCCCAGCATCAGCAGCATGGCCAGTTCGGCGGTCGCATCAGACAACACATCCGGCGTATTCGTCACCACGATTCCACGGCCCTTGAGGGCGGGCAAATCGCAGTGATCCACACCAACGGAATGGTTGGCAACGATCTGCAAACGGTCCGCAAACCGGGCCACAACATCTGCGCTGAAATGTTCAGAGTGACACGGAATGATCGCGTCAAATGTGGCACTCGCGGCGATCAATTCGTCGGCAGTACCGGGTGTGTCCGCATGGTTAATCACAACGTCATAATCGCGCGCTGCGCGCTCTAGCGTGGCGTCAGATAGGCGGCGGGTTATCCATAGGCGCTTCTTGGTCATTTCTTACGGACACATTCATCCCAGAAATCATAGAGCGCCATGCCGCACACGACGATCGAGATGATCATGAAAGGCAAGCCGCCGGTGAATCCAGCAAAACCGCTCGAGATGCTTTTGGACAGTCCACCGATAAAGATGATCAGGAATGCGGTACCGGTTAGCCCGACAATAAGTTTGACCGTGTATGACATGTCAGTTCCTTTCTAGTCTGCTGTTTCAGCAAGATGCATTTGGACCCATCGCGCGGTGCGCAGCAGGCGGTCGTCTTTTTCAGCGGGACCGATCAGCTGCACCCCGATCGGCAGGCCGTTTTCGCCAACAAGCAAAGGCAGACTGACACAAGGGAGGCCAGCCAATGTCCAAAGTGTGCAGAAAATCGGATCGCCAGTGCCTTCACCGAACATGGGTGCCTCGCCCGCAGCGGACGGTGCGATGATAGCATCATAATCGATAAAGAAGTTGGCAAAAAACGCCTCTGCGGACGCTTTGACAGCGAGCGCATCTTCGTACTCTGTTTTTGTGATCTGGCGGGCGCGCGTGATGATCGGCTTCAGAGTGTCACTGATCTGATCCCAGTGCTTGTCAAAAACCTCTGCCTGATGCTGCGCAATCTCGAATTCGTGGATGCGGGCCTGTACGGCAACAAGATTTGAAAGAGTATCAGCAGGATCCATACGGCTGACTTGAGGACCAAGAATTTCCAGCACAGCTTCGAGCCCTTCGCGCGCGTCTCCCGACAAACGGTCATTGAAAGGCAGATTGAACCACGCCAATTCGGGCGTCACAGGCGCTTCGGCCTTGGCACCGGTCAACATCTTGGGGCGTGGACGCGCAAAACTGGCCTTGTCGTGCTGATCGTAACAACCGATCGCATCGGTCAACAACGCCACATCGGTCAGACACCGGCCAAAGCAACCGACCTGATCAAGCGAAACAGAGGTCTGCAATAGCCCGCTGCGCGAAATGACACCGCGCGTCGGCTTGAAGCCGAAGGTCCCGCAAAATGACGCGGGCCGGATGACAGACCCGTTGGTTTGGGTCCCGACGGCCAAAGGCACATGTTGTGCCGCAACCGCCGCCGCTGATCCACTAGAGGACCCCCCGGGGCTATGGTCCGGATTGTGGGGGTTGCGCGTTTCGTTTGCATGAACAAAGGCCAGTTCGGTCGTCACGGTCTTACCCATGATGACCGCACCCTCTTCACGCAAGCGTTCCACCAATCGGGCAACATGGTCGGTTTGGCGGCCCGCAAAAATAGGTGTGCCACGTTGTGTTGGCATTTTGGCCGTGTCGATGATGTCTTTGAGACCCACCGGAATGCCATGTAGCGCACCCGTCGCAAGGCCCGCTTTGCGGATCCGGTCACACTCGGCTGCTTGTGCCAAGGCGACATCACCGTCCAGAAATGCCCACGCCTTGATTGTGCTCTCGGTTGCTTCAATCCGCGCAAGGCAGGATTTTACAAGTTCGACAGAACTCAGGCGACCCGAGGCGATGGCGGCCAGCGCCTCGGTTGCGGTTAGTTTATAGCTGTCTTGGATCATGGAATGTATGGGCCAAACAGGTAGTCAGGGAACCAGAGCGCGATGGCCGGGAATGTATACATCAAGACCATCGTCAAGATCACGATCCCCAGATAAGGCATGATGCCACGGAAAATCTGCATCAATTCGATCTGGTTCTTGAGCACCCCTTTTAGATAGTAGGCCGACATGGCCATCGGGGGGGTCAAGAACGAGGTCTGCAAGTTCAAGGCAATCAACATCGCAAAGAAATACGGGTTCACACCGAACACTTCGAGCAATGGCAAGAAAATCGGCACGAAGATGATCAGAATTTCCGACCATTCCAGAGGCCAGCCCAAGAGGAAGATGATGATCTGCGCCAAGACAAGGAATTCCCAAGGTTCAAGGTCCATGCCACCGACCCAATGTGCGATGATGTCGTGACCGCCGAGGTAGGAAAAGACCGACGCAAAGGTCCAGGAGCCCACAAAGAGCCAACAGACCATCGCTGTCGCTTTGGCCGTCAGAAACACACTTTCCTTAAGCTTTGTCCATGTCATTGACCGGTAGATCACCGCCAATATCATACCACCCAAGGCACCCATAGCGGCAGCTTCTGCTGGTGTTGCCAGACCACCCAAGATCGAACCAAGAACCAGCGCGATCAGCACGGTAAGCGGCACAAAGCTAACAAGCAGGTCCTTGTAGATTTCCTTTGGTGGCGGCGGGTTTTCCATTGTGGGCTTGGGGGCCAGCGCCGGATTAAGCCATACGCGGAAGATGACGTATACGATATACAGACCCGCCAACAGCAAACCCGGGAAAACCGCTGCCGCATAAAGCCGCAAAGGTGACAGGTCCGCAATCGCCGCGTAGACGATCAGCATGATGGAGGGCGGGATCAGGATGCCCAGCGTACCTCCAGCACAGATCACGCCAGCCGCAAAGCTTTTGTCATAGTTCGCATTCGCCATCGCAGGGAACGCCAACAGTCCCATCAACGTCACAACGGCGCCCACGATACCCGAAGCGGTCGAGAACACGGCGCAGGTCAGCAGCGCAGCAATGGCAAGGCTGCCAGGCAAGTTGCGCGCCGCCATATAAAGCGAGAAGAACAGCTTATCGACGATGTTCGCCCGTTCGACGACGTACCCCATAAACAGGAATAGCGGGATCGCGACAAGGATCGGGTTTTCCATTACCGAATAAGTGTTCTGGTTCAGGAGATAGAAGATATTGTTGTCGAAAATATCGCTGAAGGTCTCGATCGGGTGACCTTGGTGGTAGGCGTAGTAGCCAAATGCAACACCCATAGCGAGCAGGGTAAAGGCGATTGGAAAGCCGAGAAGAACAAGGAGAATAAACAGTCCAAGCATCAAGAGGGCGACTTCGGGGTTTGTCATCTTTTTATCTTTCTAGAAGTGCCTGAGGCAGTTTATTTGTCAGCCGGACGGAAGGCGCTGATCGTTTCAAGATCAGCTTCTGTCAGCAGGTCTTCGGTTTCTTTCACATCAACCAGTCGATCCGGCCAGACACCGGTCCGCATTGCCATCACGCAACGCACCAATTCGGCGACGCCTTGCAGTGCAAGCAGGGAGCCCGAAAGCGGGATCAGGGATTTGAAGAAATAGATCTGGATACTGGCAGGGCTGTTAAAGCTTACTTCCTTGTAGCGCCAGCTGTCAGAGGCGATTTCGTAGCCGTACCATGCCAAGGCAAGGACACCCGGAAAGAAGAACAGAAAATAGAGGACGAAATCCATGGTCGCCTGCACTTTGACAGGGAACAACCGGTAGACGACGTCAGCGCGAACATGTGTGTCTTGGGCCAGCGCGTATGCACCGCACATCAAGAAGAGCGCACCATACATCTGGATCATCATGTCAAAGGCCCAGACGGTCGGCGCATTCAGCACGTAGCGTACGAAAACCTCGTACGAAACGGACAAAGTAAGAATGAGGATGCACCATCCAAAGGCGCGCCCTACCCAAAGGCTTAGGCCTTCGATAGCGTGAACAAATTTCATGAAACTGCCGCTCCCCTTTTAGATCTTTTGTATTCTTGGCGCATTGGTGCCTCGCGCAACAATGTCCAGGCGTCACACGGACGCCTGGACATCAGATTTATCGCTGGGCGATCAACCGAAGTAGTGGTTATAGGCCAGCTTGTAGTCAGGCTGGTTCAGGTTCAGGTAGTTCATCACATCCTTGGCATAAGCCTTTTGCGATTCCATAACCTTGGCAAAGAACGGATCGTCTTCCGCGATACGTGCAGTCACGACATCCCATGCCTCTAGCTGGGCCGCCATCACGCTATCAGGTGTGCGATAGACGTTTACGCCATCTGCTTCTTGCAGTTTCAGCAAATCATCCGAGTAGCGCTTGGTGTTGCCCCAGTAGAAACCGGAGTTCTCAGCCATAGACGCGTTCTTGATGATCGCCTGATGCTCTGGCGACAATGCGTTGAACTTGTCTTTGTTGATCGTGACCTCAAAGAACTCCTGGCTTTGGTGGTAAGACGCCAAGTGATAGTGCTTGGATACGTCCTGCATACCAAAGTCGCGGTCAGATGTTGGGTTGTTGAATTCAGCCGCGTCAATCAGACCGGATTTCATCGCAGGCTGGATTTCACCACCAGGCAACTGCACAACCGACATGCCCATCTCAAGCAGAACGTCGGCAGCCAGGCCCACGGTGCGGTACTTAAGGCCGTCCATCTGGCTGACGTCGGTGATCTGCTCTTGGAACCAGCCAAGGGGCTGTGCCGGCATGGGCGAGTTGAAGAACGAAACAACGTTCAGACGCAGCTCATCCATCAATTCGTCAAACAGCTCCTGACCGCCACCGGCGTGCACCCAGCCCAACACTTCCTGGCTTGACCAGCCAAAGCATGGGCCTGTGCCAAACAGCGATGCTGCTTTGGATTTGCCGTACCAGTAGGCTGGCACATAGTGCGCAGCATCAAGAACACCGCGGTGAACAGCGTCTTGCATCTGGCTGGTCTTGACTACTGAGTCCACTGACAGAACTTCGATCGTCAGAGAACCGCCGGACATTTCATTGACGCGGTTCGCAAAAGACTGTGCGTTCTCTAGAAAAATGCCGCCGCCCCAAGCTGCTTGCATCTTGAGTGTTGTACCGTGGCCTTCTGCAAGTGCAGGTGTCGCCAAAGCAGCAGCACCGGCAACAGCCGATCCACGCAGGAATTTTCTGCGGTTAATAGTATCTGTCATGTTTCCTCCCAAGGAATGATCTACGCCGGCCCCTGTCAGAGTCCGGCTTTCTCGTGTTTTGAGTCTCGGGCCAAGAATTGTACACAATGCCAGTTCTCCCAAAAGGCGGCGCGTAACACTTGGTCCCGTGATCCTCGAAAACTCTAGAAGAATTAAATTCTCAAACAAGCATTTCATGCGGCACAAAGTTCCGAGGCCGCTGAAAAGGTCGTGATCGTTAGCGATAACAGCTAGATCGCCAGAGTCCTCGCGAGGCTTTTCAGGCAAACAAACGTGGAATTATTAATCAATATTTTTCAAGGAGTTAGCCTAATAAGTAACGAGAAAATCGAGGCTTTCAATGGTGCGCGAAAAGCAGAAGGCATGACCACAAAACAAGAATCTCATGCGCGTCAAAATTCTTCAAATTCCATAGTTCGTTACACCCAGCTGTACACACCACCCCGCCTTTTTCGCCGATTTCCGGCAGAATCACGCCCGAATCACTTGCCTGATCAGAAAATTGTATACAGTCTATCGCTACCTTGCTTTACGCGGACCCTCGCATTTCGGAGATTCCAGCTATGCCGGAAAGAAGCCTTAGCCAACTCGATCGTGCCCTGCTTGGTCTACGTTCGCTCGTTCTAGCCGGTGATTTCGCAGGCGGCCAGCGACTGTCAGAAGTCACCGTCGCCAAGCAACTGGGGACGTCGCGGACACCTTTGCGGCAGGCAATGGATCGCTTGGTCGCAGAGGGCTTGCTTGAACGCATTGAAACCGGCGGCTGCCGTGTGGCGACATTCACCCGCAACGACATTGCCGACGCGATCGAAGTGCGCGGCGTCATCGAAGGCACGGCGGCGCGTTTGGCTGCCGAGCGTGGCGTTCGGCCAGAACTCATGATCGAAGCGAAAGCAGTCCTTGCGAAAATCGATAGGGCTTTGGCGCATCCTGCCGGTTTGGATTTCGATGCCTACGTCAGACACAATGCACGATTCCACGAGCTTTTGGCGGCATTTCCAGACAGCCCGATTGTCCGCAAAGAGATTGAGAGGCTCAGCCTTTTGCCACTTGCGTCGCCATCGTCATTCCTGAGCGAACAAGCAATGATCCCCGATTTCCTTGACTCACTGCGTCATGCCCAGCGCCAGCATCGCGCGATACTGGAAGCCATCCAGAATCGCGAAGGCGCCCGTGCCGAAGCACTTGCCCGCGAGCATGCACGACTAGCGCTTATCAATTTCAACTACCTGACCGACGCCAAACCCGCATTGATCAAGAATGTCCCCGGTTTGGCACTTGTCGCGTCCACATAATCCCGAAAGGAAGCCGCACTTGTCCAGCCTCAGCAAAGTCATTTCACAACACGCCAATCCCGTGGAGATGCTGCGAAATTCAAAGATCGGGATGTATGTCTATCCCGTTGTTACGCCGGAATTCAGCAACTGGCGTGACGAACAGCGTGCATGGCGCGATACTGCCGTTCTGTTCGATCAATCCCATCACATGGACGAGTTGATTGTCGAAGGCCCGCAGGCAACAGAGTTCCTGTCGCATCACGGGATCAATTCCTTTGCCAACTTCGATCTTAACCGTGCAAAGCATTATGTGCCCGTCACGCCAAATGGCCACGTCATCGGCGACCACATCATTTTCCGCGAACGCGAAGACAAATATATTCTTGTCGGCCGCGCACCAACTTCGAACTGGTTGATGTTCTGCGCCGCTTACGGCGAATGGAATGTCCGCATCCGGCACGACCCACGCTCGCCCAGCCGTCCCGAGGGTGAACGCGTGTTGCGCGAGCACTACCGCTTTCAGATCCAAGGCCCCGACGCGCCAAAAATCTTTGAAAAGATGAACGGCGGCCCTGTGCAGGACATCAAGTTCTTCCACGTCGATTGGATCAACATCGGCTCGAAGAAAGTTCAGGCCCTGCGCCACGGAATGTCCGGTGCGCCAGGGCTCGAGGTTTGGGGGCCTTACAAAGACAAGGACTATATCCACGCAACCATTCTTGAGGCGGCGAAAGACGCAGGTGTCAATCTGGTGCAATGCGGCAGCCGTGCGTATTCGACCAACACACTGGAATCGGGATGGATCCCAAGCCCCCTGCCAGGCATCTACACAGGCGACGGGATGTTGGCAGACTATCGCGACTGGCTGGGTGCTGACATGTACGAAGCTGCAGGTGCAATTGGCGGATCGTTCGTGTCCGACAATATCGAAGACTACTATATGAACCCGTTTGAGTTGGGCTACGATTTCTACATCGGCTGGAAGAAAGACGACTTTGTCGGCAAGGCCGCCCTTGAGAAGATGAAAACCGGCCTTAACCGCAAGAAAGTTACTTTCGAGTGGAACCGCGAGGACGTGCTAAAGGTTATCGCATCAGCGTTCGAGCAAGGCACACCTTACAAATGGATCGACTTTCCTCAGCCGAATTATGCATCCTCGTCGGCAGACATGGTCATGCACGACGACAAGATGGTCGGCATGAGCATGTTTAACGGCTATAGCTTCAACGAACGCTGTGTTCTTAGCCTTGGTGTCGTCAGTCCGGATGTGCAAATCGGCGACGTTCTGACACTGAAATGGGGCGAGCCAGAGCAAACCGGAAAGACCTCGACAGAGGCCCACAGACAGGCAGAAATCCGCGTCCGCGTGTCCGAAACGCCCTATGCGAAAGATGCGCGCGAGAATTACGCAGACAGTTGGAGGACAAAGACAGGCTAGCGCCTCTGACAGGGGGCGGGTGTTCCACGGGAGGAGTGCCCGCCCATCTTACAAGAATGTCGACACTGGGAGGTACAGACATGAAGATCACGACCCTACTGGCCGCATCGGCCATATCTATCGCAGCCGCAATGCCTGCCGCTGCACAAGAACTCAGCTTTGCCAACTTCACACCGCCGTTCCACACAGTGAACGCCTCGGTGATCGAAAAACTGAACTCTGTTCTGTCCGAAGCCACAAACGGCGAAGTCACAGTACGCGGTTATCACGGCGGTGAACTGGGCGCAGGCCCAGTCGAGCAGTATATCCGTGTCGTTCAGGGCGTCGCAGATATTGCATGGGGCTTGCCCGGCTACACGTCCTCGCAGTTTGAAAAGACGATGATCGTCGAACTTCCGGGTACGCTAACCAACGAGGACGACGGCTATGCCGCTATGTGGGCAGCCTATGACGACCACTTGGCCAGCGAGTTCCCGGGCACCGTGCCTGTGGCGCTTTGGACGTCCGAACCAAACGTCTTTATCATGCGTGACGCGATCATTCGGACACCGGCCGATCTTGCCGGTCTCAAAATCCGCGTTGCGGGTGCAACCGCGGCAGAAGTCGCAACAGCACTCGGTGCGACACCGGTTCAGATGCCGATCAACCAGGTGTATAATGCCATGCAGACAGGCCTTATCGACGGCGTCATTACCGGTTCCTCGACGCTGAACGACTTCAAACTTGACGAGGTCGCAAATAGCTACACGTTCGGCGCAAACCTTGGCCGCCTGTCCTTTTACGCGGTCATGACCCAAGGCGTTTATGACGGCCTGAGCGATGCCGCCAAAGCCGCGCTTGA
This sequence comes from uncultured Yoonia sp., assembly GCA_965364495.1. Taxonomy (GTDB): domain Bacteria; phylum Pseudomonadota; class Alphaproteobacteria; order Rhodobacterales; family Rhodobacteraceae; genus Yoonia. Next base: position 11,110 of record CBDTYC010000007.1, read on the forward strand.
TAGCGCGTCCAACCAGACAGTTTCGAAAAGCGCAGAAGACGCTTGGAACGAAACTGCCGATGCGGGTGTCGCAACGGCGCGGGCCTTGCCGGAAAACACCTTTGTTGACCTGACCGAGGAAGAGGCCGCAGCATTTGCGGCGGTGATTGCGCCGGTCACGGGTGCCTACGTCGACAGTGTTGGCGGCGCTGACGCGCTTGCTGCGATGCAGGCCGACTAACGCATGCTTGGCGCATTGCGCACTTGGGCGGACAGGCTGATTGGCCTGTCCGCAAATATTGGCGCCCTCGGCCTGTTGGTCGAGGTCGCTGTCATCTTGGTTGACGTTGTCGGGCGTGCGTTCGGTTACCCGCTTTATGGCAGTCAGGACATGATCACGATGGCGATGGTCATTCTGGTCTTTGGCGGGATGGCGATGTGCGACCGTGAAGGCGGGCATATTGCCGTCGATGTATTCGAGCGCCGCTACCCCGATTGGCTGAACCGTTGGATCGATATCACATCTGCGCTGCTGGGTGCGGTCATATTTGCGTTCATCGCCTATGCGATCATCGAAAGCGCAAAGTTAAGCGTGATGCTGAACCTGTCGACCAATCTGCTGCGCCTGCCCAAGGCATGGTTCCAATGGGGTCTCGCAGGCTTCTCTGTGCTTACAGCACTTGGGATGTTGCTGCGCGCCGCCGAACTTTGCCTGTCAGGCCGCGATATCCGCGCTGAGAAAGTCACCCCGCTATGAGCGTCGAAATGATTGGCTTCATCGGGATTGCTGCCCTTCTTGTTCTGCTTATCCTGCGCATTCCCGTTGCATTTGCGATGTTCCTTGTCGGATTTATTGGCATCCTGTCGGTGCGTGGTTGGGATGCCGCGATGGGGTTGTTGGGATCCGAGACGTTTACGATTGCATCCTCGCCCGAACTCGTCGTCGTGCCCCTGTTCATCTTGATGGGCAACGTCGCCACTGCAACCGGCATGAGCCGGCAGTTGTTCAACGCCGCTTATGCGATGATCGGCCATATCCGCGGCGGGCTCGCGTCGGCCACAGTCGTCGGTTGTGGTGGTTTTGCAGCGCTTTCGGGATCGTCGGTCGCGTCGGCGCTGACCATGGGCAAGGTATCGCTCTCGGAAATGGATCGCTTCAACTACGATCCGCGCTTGTCCACCGGTGTTGTCGCCGCAGGCGGTACGTTGGGCATTCTCATTCCGCCGTCCACGGGTTTTGTGATCTTTGCAATCCTGACAGAGCAATCCATCGGGCGCCTGTTTCTTGCTGGCGTTCTGCCGGGGCTGTTGCTGCTTGCGATGTTCATGCTGACGGTTTCCATCATCTGTTACCTGCGGCCTTCCGCAGGCCCACGCGGACCTGTGACATCATGGGAAGACAAACGCGAGGCGCTTGGCGGTGCTTTCCCGATCCTTGGAGTCATCGTTGTGACAATCGGCGGGATCTATGGCGGACTGTTTTCACCAGTCGAGGCCGCGGGCGTCGGCGCTGGCCTTGTTATCATCTATGGCGTCATCACCCGCCGTCTTTCGCTTGCGGATTTCTGGCAATCGGCGCGCAGCTCTGTTGTTACAACGGCCACGGTTATGTTGATCCTGATAGGCGCGCATATGATCAACCCGTTTCTGGCCCTTAGCCACTTGCCAACATACGTCGGCGAAAGCCTTATCGCGCTTGACCTTCCGGTGCTTGGCATTCTTGCATTGATGCTGTTGGTTTATTTGGTGCTGGGGTGCTTCCTCGAAGGTTTTGCGATGCTGGTTCTAACCTTGCCGATCTTCTTTCCGGTTGTGCTTGAGTTAGGCATTGATCCGATCTGGTTTGGCGTTCTGGTTGTCCTGACACTGGAAATGGGGCTGATTTCACCCCCTGTCGGCATCAACGTGTTCATCGTCAAATCTGTGGCGCCCAAAGTCCCCCTTGGTGACATTTTCCGCGGCGTTGCACCGTTCTGGCTCGCAATGTTTGTCACCTTGCTGATCTTGATCGCATTCCCGCAAATATCCCTGCTGTTGCCCAACACCATGTTCAACTGACCCACAGGAGGCCACTATGGCGCATGCAAAATCCGCACTCGTAATCTCGGCCCATTCCGCTGATTTCGTCTGGCGCTGCGGCGGAGCTATCGCGCTACATCAACAGCAAGGCTACGAAGTAACGGTTGTCTGCCTGTCCTACGGCGAACGCGGAGAAAGCGCGAAGCTGTGGAAACAAGAAGGAATGACCCTTGAGAAAGTGAAAACCGGACGCAGGACCGAGGCCGAAAACGCCGCCAAGGCGCTGGACGTGCATGACATCCAGTTCTTTGATCTGGGGGATTATCCATTAGAGCTTGGCCGCGACGACAAATACCGGCTTGTTGATGTGATCCGCGCTGTGCAGCCTGATTTCATGCTCAGTCATTCCAAATATGACCCTTACAACACCGATCACGCCTATGCGACGCAAGTGGCACTCGAGGCGCGGATGATTGCGCAAGCTTGGGGTCACAATCCGGGTGAAAAGGTCCTTGGCGCACCGCAACTTTACTTGTTTGAGCCGCACCAGACCGAACAGATGGAATGGAAGCCCGATACGTTCCTCGATATCACGCCGGTTTGGGATAAGAAACGCGCCGCCATCGAATGTATGCAGGGGCAAGAGCATTTGTGGGAGTATTACACCCGCGTCGCACAACAGCGCGCCAACCATTTCAAACGCAATTCCGGGGGGCAATCAGGCGGGCGCGATTGCCAGTATGCCGAAGGGTTCCAATCCATTTTCCCCCGCACGGTGGACACGCTATGAATGACATTGCACACCTTGGTCACGTCGAAATCTACACCGACCAGTTTGACGCAAGCCTTGATTTCTTTACCCGCGTCTACGGGCTCACCATGACTGAACAGGTGGGTGACAGCGCCTATTTGCGCGCCTTTGACGACTACGAACATCACAGCCTTAAATTGACGCGCCACCACACAACCGGTGTCGGCCATATTGCGTATCGCGCATCGTCCGAAGACGCGCTAATGCGCCGTGTCGCCATGATCGAGGCCAGTGGCTACGAAGTAATCGGCTGGGTCGATGGCGACGCAGGCCACGGCCGTGCATTCCGTTTCAAAGACCCGTTCGACCACACCTTCGAGATTTATTGGGACACCAACCGCTATGTTGCCCCTGAGGCAGAGAAACCCGCACTCAAGAATATCGCACAGCGCTATCACGGGCGCGGTGTCTGCCCGCGCCGGATCGACCACCTGAACTTGCTTGCGACGGACGTCACCGAATTTCGCCGTTTCATGGAAACCTGTCTGGGCAGCCGCGTGACCGAGATGATACAGCTTGATAACGGGCGTATTGGCGGCGCTTGGTTCACGATCAACAACAAGACCTACGATCTGGCCTGCACCGAAGAACATGGTGATGCAGACGGCCGGTTGCATCATGTGACCTATGCCACTGACCAGCGCGAAGACATTCTGCGCGCCGCTGATATATTCCTTGAAAACGGGGTCCATATCGAAACGGGTCCACACAAGCACGGTATCCAAGGCACGTTCTTCTTGTATGTCTGGGAACCGGCAGGCAACCGGATTGAACTGGCAAACTCGGGGGCGCGCCTGATCCTCGCGCCGGACTGGGAACCTGTCATCTGGACCGAAGCAGAACGCAAAAAGGGGCAGGCTTGGGGGCTCAAGACAATCGAGAGTTTCCACACGCACGGGACCCCGCCCCTGAAATCAGAGGCCTGATATGAACGTCGTCGTCCAGAATATTCCCCGTGCCGACGCGCATGTCATCGACGGCCTGGCCAAAGCAGGCGTGGCCACCGTTCATGAAGCGCAAGGTCGCACCGGTTTGCTGGCCAGCTATATGCGTCCGATTTATCGCGGCGCGTCTATTGCCGGATCAGCCGTCACAATCCTTGCGCCACCGGCGGACAACTGGATGCTGCATGTGGCAATCGAACAACTGAAAGCGGGCGACGTGTTGGTGCTTGGGACCACTGCACCATCCGACGCAGGCTATTTCGGCGATCTATTGGCAACCTCGGCAATGGCGCGTGGTTGCCGGGGCTTGATCATCGATGCAGGTGTCCGCGATATCCGCGACCTTGAAAAGATGGGATTTCCCGTTTGGTCGAAAGCTATCAGCGCCCAAGGCACGGTGAAAGAAATCCTCGGATCGGTCAATGTGCCGATTGTTTGCGCAGGTGCCAGCATTGCTGCGGGCGACGTGATCGTTGCCGACGACGATGGGGTATGTGTTGTCAAATGCGCGGACGCGACGAAGGTCTTGGACGCCGCCGAAAAGCGAACAGCACTCGAAACAGAAAAACGCGCGCGGTTTGCGAATGGCGAGCTTGGGCTTGATCTTTACGACATGCGTGGCCGCCTTGAAGCGGAAGGCCTGAAGTATGTCTGACGGCATTCCTTGCATGTGGATGCGTGGAGGGACCTCCAAGGGTGGATATTTCCTTGCGTCCGATCTGCCAGAAGACCGCGAAACCAGAGACGCGGTATTATTCTCGATCATGGGCAGCCCCGACAACCGGCAGATCGACGGTATGGGTGGGGGCGATCCGCTGACATCCAAAGTCGCGGTTGTATCGCCGTCAGAACGCAACGGGGTCGATCTTGATTACCTGTTTTTACAGGTTGCCGTCGACCAACCCTTGGTCTCGGACGGGCAGAACTGTGGCAATATCCTTGCCGGTGTAGGCCCGTTTGCGATCGAGCGGGGCTTGATTCCTGCCACAGGCAAAGAAACAACAGTCCGCATCTTTATGCAGAACACCGGCCAGATTGCTGTGGCACAGGTTGCAACAAAAGATGGCCGCGTGGTCTATGCAGGTGATGCGCAAATCGACGGCGTGCCGGGCACTGCTGCGGCAATTCCGATTACGTTCAACGACACGGCAGGATCAACCTGCGGCGCGCTTTTTCCGACGGGCAATCACGTGGACCAGATCAATGGCATCGACGTGACTTTGATCGACAATGGAATGCCCTGTGTCCTGCTTCGCGCAGCCGATCTGGGGATCACAGGCACCGAAAACCCCGACGTTCTGGACAAGAACGCCGCACTTAGGGACCAACTCGAAGTTATCAGGCGACAGGCGGGATACTTGATGAATTTGGGCGACGTTTCCCAGAAAACCGTCCCCAAGTTGACGTTGATTTCTGCTCCGCAACATGGCGGGGTCATCACAACCCGCACCTTCATCCCGCATCGTTGTCACAAAGCCATTGGCGTCCTGGGCGCGGTCAGCGTCGCGACCGCGTGCCTGACGCAAGGAACAATCGCAAACCAGGTTGCAACGCAGGACGCCAGCCCCCAAACCATCATTTCGATTGAACATCCGACCGGTGAAATGACCATCGTTGGCCATGTTGCGGGGGGCGTAGTCGTCCGCGCGAGCGTGTTGCGCACGGCCCGCAAATTGATGGACGGCACAGTTTATCCTAACCTCTAGAAGATTCCCCAAATCACGAAAGCAAAGCACTCATGTCCGGACCCGCCTCAGAGATTATCCTTCACGCTTATCCACAATCGCCTGTCGCAGAGAAAGTACGTGTTGCGCTAGGTATTAAGGGGCTTTCGTGGCGAAGTGTCGAAATTCCGCGCCTGCCCCCAAAGCCGAACCTGACCGTTCTTACCGGCGGATACCGGCGTACCCCCGTCATTCAGATCGGTGCCGATATCTTCTGCGACAGCCAATGCATCATTCGCGAATTCGACCGGCGTTTTCCAGAGCCGCCCTTCATGCCAACCGCAGATGAGGGGTTGATGTGGTGCCTGAGCAGATGGACCGACGGGCCGCTTTTTGATCAAACGGTCCGGCATGTTCTGGGGGCAGCAGGCGATAGTCTGGACAAGGATTTTGCAGCCGATCGCGGGCGGCTGTACTTGGGTGAAGACTGGGCAGAGGGACTTAAGAAAGCGCATGCCGATCTTCCGCATCTGGTCGCGCAAATGCGCGCACCTTTGTCGTGGCTCAATGCGCAACTGAGTGATGGTCGGGATTTTCTGCTAGGCGCAGCGCCTGCGGCGATTGATGCACAAATCTACCATGTCGTCTGGTTCCTGCGCGGGCGGTGGTCCGGTGGTCCATCCTTTCTGTCTGAATTCAACGATCTATTAAGATGGGAAGAAAATGTTCGCGCGATCGGGCACGGTACATCAAGCAGCATGCAGCCAGACGAGGCTATTCGCGGCGCCAAGACTTCAGAACCACTGTCCGGGATCGGCGTTGCACCACGTGATCCGCAGGGCCTTGCCGTTGGCATGCCCGTGACAGTCAGTCCTGATGTGGACGGGGGCGAACAACCTGTTGCAGGCACCGTTCGCTTTGCCGATGCGGAAACGATCATCATTGATCGGGAAACGGAAGAAGTCGGCAAAGTCGCCGTCCATTTCCCGCGGTATGGTTACCGCGTGGCGCTGAGCTAAAGGGAAACCGACCAGAACTGTATTCCTCTTGCGCCGTATCGTTGTCGCATTGCACTTTCGGAGGGATCGGGTTTCAATCTGCGATCGGATGTCTGTGCAGCGCCTTGCCAGCGGTCGCAGGCGCGTCTTTCCTGTTTGGCAAAAGGTGCAGGGATCACCCTCGCCTGATTTCACTGCCTATTGGGACACACATCCGGATTTGGACTATGCTAATGTGTATTGAATTTCGGGAGGATACACCCTTGGCCAACAAACGAGAATTGATATCGAATGGAAACCCGATGGAGGCGATCGTCGGTTTCAGCCGCGCAGTCCGCGTCGGGCAGTTCATTGCTGTTGGTGGAACCGCGCCTGTCGATCAGGATGGCAAGACGGTGGGCGTAGGTGACGTGTTCCTTCAAACAAAACAATGCTTTGAAATAATCAAAGCGGCCTTGGAAGAGGCCGGTTCGGGGCTTCACGACATTGTTCGCACACGCGTCATTCTGACCGACATCGACAACTGGAAGCAGGCAATCGAGGCACGGAAGGCATATTGTCTTGATGCGCGACCAGTCGATACCATTATGGCCATCAACCGCTTTGTGAACCCGGAATGGCTGGTGGAAATCGAAGTGGATGCAGTTGTTGCGGACCCGGCGTAAAACCCCGCTTGGGGTGAAAGGCCGTCGCACCCCATTAGGTATGGCAATGTTAGCCTGCAAACGCCGCCCTACGTATCGCTTTCATCACCCACAAAGCGCCCCGAACGGACAGACAGTTCATTACACATCAGATCGGCGGACCGGTGGCCCCAACTGTGGCAGCGACGAAAAGTACACTTTCGAACTGTCACGCGGCAAGTTACAGACCCGCAAAGACATCAAGTGGTATGTCGCCCCCACCTTCTGTTACGTTACTTGTGCCGACAGAATTCAGCATCGAGAGATTCAGCCTTGCAAACACCGTATTACCTGATCGACAAGTCGCGCCTGCTTCCGAACCTTGAAAAGATTGCGTGGCTACGCGAAGCCTCCGGAGCGAAGTCTTTGCTGGCGCTCAAGTGTTTTGCGACATGGTCGGTTTTTGATTTTATGGCGGAATATATGGATGGGACGACGTCGTCGTCTTTGTACGAAGTCCGTTTGGGCAAAGAAAAGTTTTCCGGCGAAACCCATGCCTATTCGGTCGCCTATGCCGATCACGAGATCAAAGACGTTCTGGCCCATTCGGACAAGATCATTTTCAACTCGATCGGGCAGCTGCACAAGTTCGCAAAGGCATCCAAAGGGCACGTGCGCGGCTTGCGGGTCAATCCCGGGGTCTCGACATCCGCGTTTGATCTGGCCGATCCCGCGCGCCCCTTTAGCCGGTTGGGCGAGCACGAGCCCCAAGCGATTGCGGAAGTAGCTGATCAGATCAGCGGCCTGATGTTCCACAACAACTGCGAGAATGACGACTTCGACCGCTTTGACGAAATGCTAACCTTGATTGAAAATCGCTTCGGGGCGGTGATCCATGAAATGGACTGGATCAGTCTGGGAGGTGGTATTCACTTTACCGCAGAAGGGTATCCGCTGGACCGTCTTGCCGCGCGGCTTAAGGCATTTGCGCAGACTTTTGGCGTCCAAGTCTATCTAGAGCCTGGCGAGGCCGCGATCACAGGGGCCGCGACACTCGAAGTGACTGTGTTGGACACAATGCATAACGGCAAGAACCTCGCGATTGTCGACAGCTCGATCGAGGCGCATATGCTTGACCTGCTGATCTACAGAGAGCCTGCAAAAATTCACCCCGACACCGGTGATCATGAATGGATGATCTGCGGCAAGTCTTGCCTTGCCGGTGATATCTTTGGCGAATTTCGCTTTGCCGAGGCCCTGAAGGCGGGGGATCGGCTTTCGTTTCAGGACGCCGCAGGGTACACGATGGTCAAGAAGAACTGGTTCAACGGTGTGAAGATGCCAAGCATCGCAATCCGAGAACTGGATGGGAGCATCCGGCTGGTGCGTGATTTCGACTACGACGATTTCGCGGCTGCACTCTCCTAGAATGAGCAAAAGAGGTAACTTGGACACATGAAACGCAATGTTCTTATCATCGGCGCCGGTGGCGTCGCACAGGTCGTCGCGCATAAATGCGCACAAAATAACGATGTGCTTGGCGATATTCACATTGCAAGCAGGACTGTCGCCAAATGCGAGGCGATCATAAAAGGCGTGCATGAAAAGTCCGCGATGAAAATGGACGGCGTGTTGGAAGCCCATGCAGTGGACGGCATGAACAGTGCCGCCGTGGCTGCATTGATCAACAAGACAGGCGCGCAAATCGTGATCAACGTAGGTTCGCCATTTGTGAACATGACTGTGCTAGATGCGTGTATCCAAACAGGTGTCGCCTATATCGACA
>CBDTYC010000008.1:0-19480 GCA_965364495.1 uncultured Yoonia sp.
TGTTATGGGCGAAGAGCAGCACGCGCAGCCCGGCATTCGACAGCCGCTCGACTTCCGCCAGGGCCTCGTCTGGCAGCGGCGTGGCCAGGGGTGGTTGCAGCATTTCCAGCGCGCCCAGCGCATACACGCGCTTTTGGTCTTTCACATCAAATGTCGCCTGTGACCGGTTCACGCATGGCGGCGTATACGCTATTCCCAAGCCTTTTTTGACCTCTTGAAAATAAACGCCCAGCTTGTCGGTCAGGTGAATATCGCAGTTCATCACACCTGCCATGAACTCGACAGGGTGATTGGCCTTCAGCCAAGCCGTTTGATAGCTCACAACCGCATAGGCAGCAGCGTGGGATTTGTTGAATCCGTAGTTCGCAAATTTTTCCAGTAGGTCGAAAACTTCGCGGGCTTTCTTTGGCTCCACCCCGTTTGACTTGGCACCCGCCTCGAACTTGGGGCGCTCTTTGGCCATTTCCTCGGCGATTTTTTTACCCATGGCACGGCGCAGCAAATCCGCACCGCCAAGCGAATAACCCGCCATGACTTGTGCAATCTCCATCACCTGTTCCTGATAAACGATGATGCCCTGGGTTTCCTTGAGAATGTGATCGATCGACGGGTGGATCGATTCCAGTTCCTTTTGGCCGTTCTTGACCTCGCAATAGGTCGGAATGTTTTCCATCGGGCCAGGACGGTAAAGCGCAACAAGCGCCACGATATCTTCGATGCAAGTCGGCTTCATGCGCTTAAGCGCATCCATCATGCCGCTGGATTCCACCTGAAACACCGCGGTCGTCTTTGCACTGGAATAAAGCGCATAGGACTTTTCATCGTCCAGCGGGATCGCCCCGATGTCGAATTCGAACCCCTCTGGCACGTTATAAAGTTGCGCCCCATCAGCCGCGATGTTCAACGGGCGCCCCGCCTTCTTGATCAGCTCGACCGCGTTCTGGATAACAGTCAGCGTCTTGAGGCCCAGAAAGTCGAATTTGACCAATCCGGCCTGCTCGACCCATTTCATGTTGAACTGCGTCGCCGGCATATCAGAGCGCGGATCCTGATAAAGAGGCACCAGTTCGTCCAGCGGCCTGTCGCCAATAACAACACCTGCCGCGTGAGTGGACGCATTGCGCAGCAGTCCCTCGACCTGCTGGGCGTAGGTTAGAAGACGGTCAACGACTTCTTCGTTCTTGGCCTCTTCACGCAAGCGCGGCTCGTCTGCCAACGCCTTTTCGATCGAGACCGGTTTGACACCTTCCACAGGGATCATCTTGGAAATGCGATCGACCTGTCCGTATGGCATCTGCAAAACACGGCCAACGTCGCGCACGGCGGCCTTGGACAAAAGCGCACCGAAGGTGATGATCTGCCCGACTTTGTCACGCCCGTATTTTTCCTGAACGTAGCGGATCACTTCTTCGCGGCGGTCCATGCAAAAGTCGATATCAAAGTCGGGCATGGATACACGTTCTGGGTTCAAGAACCGTTCGAACAACAACGAATAGCGTAGTGGGTCCAAATCAGTGATAAGCAAGGCGTAAGCAACCAATGAACCCGCACCGGAGCCACGGCCCGGTCCGACCGGAATGCCTTCGTCTTTGGCCCATTTGATAAAGTCAGCAACGATCAGAAAATAACCCGGAAAGCCCATGCCTTCGATAATGCCCAGTTCGAATTCAAGGCGCTTTTCGTAATCTTCCACGGACGTCGCATGCGGGATTACGGCCAAACGCGCTTTCAAACCCTCTTGGGCCTGTCTGCGCAATTCAGCGACCTCGTCGTCGGCGAACTTTGGCAGGATCGGGTCGCGCTTATAGGCTTTGAACGCGCAGCGGCGGGCGATTTCGACGGTGTTTTCAATCGCTTCGGGCAAGTCTGCAAACAGCGTGATCATTTCTTGCGGAGATTTGAGATAATGCTGCGGCGTCAGTCGGCGGCGCGGTTCTTGTTGGTCGACATAAGCACCGTCTGCGATGCAGATCAGCGCGTCGTGCGCTTCATAAAGGGCAGGCTTGGGGAAATAGACGTCGTTGGTTGCGACCAGTGGCAATCCCTTTGCATAGGCCATTTCAACAAAGCCACGCTCTGACAAACGCTCTGCCTCTGGCAATCCTTCGCCAGGGTGACGTTGAAGTTCGACATACAGACGATCAGGGAAGATCGCGGCCAGTCGGTCCACCAAGATCTCGGCCTTGGGCCGCTGCCCCTGCCGCAAAAGGCGGCCAACGGGGCCGTCAGGCCCGCCCGACAAACAAATCAGACCTGTGTGGTAGGTCGCCAAATCCTCTAGCGACACCTGCGGCAACTGCCCGTTCGCGTCCAGATAAGCGCAAGAGTTCAGCTTCATCAGGTTCATGTACCCCGCCTCGTTCTGCGCAAGCAGGACAATAGGGGCCGGTGCCTCTGGCCGTTTGCCGGGTTCCGCCGCAGTATACGTCAGGTCAATCTGGCACCCGATAATCGGCTGAACACCCGCTTTTGCGGCCCCTTCCGAGAATTCCAACGCGCAAAACATGTTGTTGGTGTCGGTTACTGCGACGGCGGGCATGTGCATGTCAGCGATCAGCCCGGGAAGCTTTTTGACCGGTATCGCCCCTTCAAGAAGCGAGTATTCGGTATGCAGACGCAGATGGATGAATCGGGGGTCAGTTTTCATGCCGGTAAGGTATCGCACCTTGGTATATCCGCAAGCCAAGAACCGCTTTGTTAGCCAGATCACTTAGCTTATTGACAAGGATCGAGACCGGCGCATACTAAGCCACATGACTAACCAACTTAATGCATTTTTTGGCGCCATGTCCGACCCGACCCGTCGTGCCGTGATCGAGCGTCTGGCCTCTGGTCCCGCCAGTGTCACTGAACTGCATGCGCCCCACGCGATGGCGCTGCCGACATTCATGCGCCACCTGCGTGTGCTTGAGGATACCGGCATCGTCCGCTCAATCAAAAAAGGGCGTGTGCGAACCTGTCATCTCGCTGCTGCCCCGTTCATCGAGGCGCCGGGTTGGCTGGAGTGGCAACGCACGATTTGGGAAAAACGCATGGATCAACTAGAGGCGCTGGCACTGAAACTGGAACAAAACGATGTCTGACACCACCCTTTCGTTCACCCGCGACGTCGCTGTGTCAGCCAACAGTATCTGGCGTTGCTGGACAGAACCTGCGTTGTTGGAACAGTGGTTCGCCCCAAAGCCAGTCGTCACAAAAGATGCTGTCATCGACGCTTTTCCCGGGGGGCGGTTCAACACCACAATGCTGATCCCGGATATGCCGGACCCGATGGTCGGCACTGGGTGTGTTCTGGCTGCCGAGCCCAACAGACGCTTTGCCTTTACCAACATGATGACCGGGGGCTTTCATCCGCAGGATACCTCCGGCCCGGGGCAATTCCCGTTTACAGCCGAAATTACGATTGCCGCCAAAGATACCGGCTGCATCTATCAAGTTGCCGTCCGGCATCTGGATGTGACAGGCGCAAACTTGCACCGCGACATGGGCTTTTTCGAAGGCTGGGGAACCGCTGCTGACCAAATGATTGCCTTGGCGGGCAGCTTGCCTGCTGCCTAGGACGAAACTTTTTCTTGCCAAATGCGCATTGTGCCGCTTTCATGCGTGCTTGAAACGGGCATGGTGTCTACGTCGCATCGACACCTTCAAGCGCCCGCCAAATTGGTAAGGCGGCAGGTTTTACAATATGGACGTGACGTTTCTTCTTAATGGGGAAACCGTGCGGGTGGACGCGGATCCTACGCGCACCCTGCTTGACTGGCTGCGGATTGACCGCGGACTGTGCGGCACAAAGGAAGGCTGCAACGAAGGCGACTGCGGTGCCTGCACCGTGATGGTGAGCGATGCCGATGGTGCCTTGGCCTTGAATGCGTGCATCCTTTTTATGCCCCAACTCCATGGCAAAGTGGTGCGCACCGTCGAGGGGATCAGCGCGCCCGACGGCAGCCTGCATCCGGTGCAAGAAGCGATGATCACCCATCACGGATCACAATGCGGTTTTTGCACACCGGGTTTCATTGCATCAATGGCAACCGCACATATGACGGGCAGAACCGACCATGATGATGTCTTGGCAGGAAACCTCTGCCGCTGCACGGGCTACGCCCCCATCATTCGCGCAGCCCAAGCTGCCCAGGCATCACCAGCGGCAGACTGGCTGAAAGAGGCCGCACCGGATGTGGCCCCGCAGCCTTATGCCCCCGAAACCCTTGATGAACTTTCCGCTTGGTATGCGGCCAACCCGGACGCCACCTTGATTGCCGGTGCGACGGACGTAGGTCTTTGGGTCACCAAGCAGTTGCGCGATTTGCCTTCTGTCGCGTTTCTGAACCGCTGTGCAGACCTGCGCCAGATCACGGTCACCAACGACAGCATCTATTTTGGTGCCGCTGTCACAATGACCGAGGTACTCGCCGTACTGCGCGACCACCATCCATCTTACGCCGAAATGGTGCGCCGCTACGGGTCAGAACAAGTGCGCAATGCCGCGACGATAGGCGGCAACATCGCCAACGGATCACCGATCGGGGACAACCCGCCCGCATTGATCGCGCTGGGCGCAATTTTGCATCTACGCCACGGCACAAACACGCGCGATATCGCAATAGAGGATTTCTTTCTTGCCTACGGTAAGCAAGACCGTGCGGCGGGCGAATTAGTGACAGGCGTCACGATCCCCAAAGCGGCACCCAATCTGCGTTGCTACAAGATTTCCAAACGCTTCGATCAGGATATCTCTGCGTTATGCGGCTGCTTCAATGTCAATGTCACTGACGGAGTAGTTGTTGCTGCGCGTATCGCCTTTGGCGGGATGGCCGGCACGCCACATCGCGCCAAAACCGTCGAGGCAGCACTGATAGGCCAAGCATGGACGCAAGATACCGTCACCACGGCTACCTTGAGATTTGCAGATGATTACACGCCGATGGGCGATATGCGCGCCAGCGCCGCCTACCGTCTGGAAACCGCCCGCAACCTGTTGCACCGCTATTTTGCCGACACGGCAGGGCAGGCAACCCATGTGCTGGGGGTATCCTCATGAGCGTTGCAAAGTCCTTGCCGCATGACGCTGCCGCCCTGCATGTCACAGGTGCTGCGCGTTACATCGACGACATCCCGACACCTGCTGGCACGCTGCATTTGGCATTTGGCACATCCCAGATCGCTTGCGGAACCTACGCCACGCTTGACCTGACGCAGGTTCGGGCCGCGAAAGGTGTCGTTTCGGTGCTGACGGCTGATGATTTGCCCTTTGCCAATGATGTCTCGCCCTCGGTCCATGACGAACCGCTATTGGCAACAGGCACGGTCCATTATCTTGGTCAGCCGCTGTTCTTGGTTGTTGCGACATCGCACCTTGCGGCGCGCAAAGCGGCACGCTTGGCCAAGGTCGACTACGTCGAACAAACCCCGATCCTGACGATGGACGCAGCTCTTGCCGCCGACAGCCGCTTTGAAGATGGTCCGCGCATCTGGGCCAAAGGCGATGTGGATACAGCCCTTGAGGGCGCGATGCACCGTCTCGCAGGCCAGATCGAGATGGGCGGACAAGAACATTTCTACCTCGAAGGTCAAGCCGCGCTCGCCTTGCCGCAAGAGGGCGGGGATATGGTGGTCCATAGCTCCACCCAACACCCGACCGAAATTCAACACAAAGTAGCCGAAGCTTTGGGCGTGCCGATGCATGCCGTGCGTTGCGAAGTGCGCCGTATGGGCGGCGGTTTTGGTGGCAAGGAAAGCCAAGGCAATGCGCTGGCTGTGAGCTGTGCGATTGCAGCAAGACAAACCGGCCAGCCCTGCAAGATGCGCTATGACCGCGACGACGACATGATGATCACGGGCAAACGTCATGACTTCCGCATCTCTTACGATGTGGGGTTTGATGTGGACGGCCGCATTGCAGGCATCGACTTCACGCAGATCACCCGCTGCGGATGGGCACTGGATTTATCGATCCCTGTGGCGGACCGTGCGATGTTGCATGCCGACAATGCCTATCACTTGCCTGCTGCGCGGATCACGTCACATCGGCTCAAGACCAACACCCAATCGGCGACCGCTTTTCGCGGATTTGGCGGCCCGCAGGGCGTGGTCGGGATCGAACGGGTGATGGATCACATCGCCGCTACGCTCGGGATTGATCCCGTGCTGGTTCGACAGCGCAATTACTACGCCGCGATGGATGCAAGGGATCGTCCCGCGCGCAGTGCTGCGCAGGCGCACGGTGATGCTTCTGTTCAGAAAAATATCGGATCGGGGACGCGGTATCGTGGCCCGCATTCGGCAAAGACCGTCGTCCAAACGACCCCTTACCATATGCCGGTCACGGATTTCATCCTGCATGAAATGACAGACCGGCTGTTGCAGACCTCTGACTATCAGTCGCGTCGCGCTGCCATTGCGCAATGGAACGCCGATCAACCGCTCTTGAAAAAAGGGATCGGGTTCAGCCCAGTGAAATTCGGCATTTCGTTTACCCTAACCCATCTTAATCAGGCTGGCGCATTGGTGCATGTCTATCAGGACGGGTCGGTTCACATGAACCATGGCGGCACCGAGATGGGGCAAGGGTTGTTCCAGAAGGTCGCCCAAGTTGCGGCACAAAGGTTCGGGATCGATGTGGATCAGGTCAAAATCACGGCCACGGATACCGGCAAGGTGCCCAATACCTCTGCCACTGCGGCATCGTCTGGAACGGATCTCAATGGCATGGCGGTCGCCCAAGCTTGCGACATTATTCGCGACCGGATTGCCGCCTGTCTCGCAGACCTGCACGGCACGACAGATGTGCGGTTTTCCGATGGCTACGTCCATGTCGGGGACAGGCAGATGCGTTTCGCCGAGGCCGCCCAGATTGCCTATACCAACCGCGTCAGCCTTTCGGCGACGGGGTTCTACAAGACCCCCGATCTGTCATGGGACCGGATCAAAGGAACAGGCACACCGTTCTTCTATTTTGCGCAAGGTGCGGCGGTCACAGAAGTGGTGATTGATACGCTCACCGGCGAGAACCGCATTTTACGCACCGATGTTCTGCATGATGCTGGTGCATCGTTGAATCCGGCCTTGGATATCGGCCAAGTCGAAGGAGCCTATGTGCAAGGGGCGGGCTGGCTGACGACAGAGGAACTGGTTTGGGACGACAAGGGACGCCTGCGCACCCATGCCCCCGCGACCTACAAGATACCTGCCTGCTCGGACCGCCCTGATGTGTTCAATGTGGCGCTTTGGGATGCGCCCAATCCGGCGCAGACGATCTATCGCTCCAAAGCGGTAGGAGAGCCGCCGTTCATGCTCGGGATATCCGCCTTTCTGGCCCTCTCCGACGCCGTTGCCGCCTGCGGCCCGAATTACCCCGATTTACAGGCACCCGCGATAGCAGAAGAAGTTGTGCGGGCCGTGAAACGGGCCCGCGGATGAGCACCGCTATTCGCATCACCATAACCAAAACAGCAGGGTCGGTGCCGCGCGACGCTGGCACGCAGATGCTGGTCTGGGCGGACCGTACCGAAGGCACGATCGGCGGCGGCACCTTGGAATGGGAGGCGATGTTCGAAGCCCGCCGGATGCTGCAAGACGGGCGCACATCGCACGCAGCCCGCATTCCGCTGGGGCCTGCGCTGGGTCAGTGTTGTGGTGGTGCAGTCAGTCTTACGTGGGACATCGCCGATGACTTAAACACCCCTGCCGCGCGGCCCCTATGGATATTTGGCGCGGGCCACGTGGGGCGCGCGATTGTCAATGTCATGGCACCCCTGCCCGACTATGCGATCACCTGGGTTGATACGCATGCCGACCGGTTTCCTGAAACACAGGTGACAACGCTGGTCGCTGCGGACCCCGCGCGGGTCGTCAAACATGCACCTGCAAATGCGGACCACCTGATTTTGACCTATAGCCACGAGATGGACCTCGCGATTTGCCATGCCGTGCTGTCGCATGACTTTAACAGCGCCGGACTGATTGGATCGGCGACGAAATGGGCCCGGTTCAAGGGTAGGCTGGCCGCACTGGGGCACAACGGCGCGCAAATTTCGCGCATCGCCTGCCCGATCGGCGACCCCAGCCTAGGAAAACACCCCGCTGCGATTGCACTTGGCGTCGCAACTGCGATGATCAAACCACATGCCAGCCTGATAAAGGATCGTACCGGATGACAGAACCGCTTTTGCGATTGAACGGGCTGACCAAAGCCTACCCCGGTGTTGTGGCGAACAAGGACGTGTCGTTCGACATCGGCTATGGCGAGGTCCATGCGCTGCTGGGTGAAAACGGTGCGGGAAAATCGACCTTGGTGAAAACAATCTATGGATTGGTAAAACCAGACGCAGGCACGATGACATTGGAAGGCAAGCCGTTTCAACCACCAGAGCCACGCGCCGCCCGCGCGGCCGGCGTTGCCATGGTGTTTCAACATTTTTCACTTTTTGACGCGATGAACGTTGCGGAAAACATCGCTTTGGGCATGGAGAATCCACCGCCGCAAGCCGAGATTGCAGCGCAAGTCCGCAATGTTTCTGATCAGTACGGTCTGCCGCTTGATCCAGACCGGATAGTTGGTGAACTCTCCGCGGGCGAGCGTCAACGGGTCGAGATTATCCGCTGTCTGCTGCAAGACCCCAAACTGTTGATTATGGACGAACCAACGTCGGTGCTGACCCCGCAAGAGGTCGCAATCCTGTTCGAGACACTGCGCAAGCTGAGCACCGAAGGTACAGCAATCCTGTATATCTCGCACAAGCTCGAGGAAATCCGCTCGCTGTGTGACAATGCCACCGTGCTGCGCTTGGGGCAGGTTGTTGGCACTTGCGACCCGCGTGCGACCTCGGCCCGCGATATGGCAGAGTTGATGGTTGGCACAGTGCTGCACGTGCCTGAAAAAGCGGCCCGTCCGGTGGGTGAGACAGTTCTGGAGCTCAGCAAGCTGAGCGCACCTGCGCCTCACCGGTTTGGCACCCCGCTCCGCGAAATCAGCGTCGCAGTGCGCAAAGGCGAAGTGTTAGGGATCGGCGGTGTCGCAGGCAACGGGCAAGATGAACTGGTTGCCGCACTTTCAGGCGAGATGAAGTCGGCACCTGCGATGATCAGCTATAAGGGCGCTGATATCGGTCATTTACCCCCGAACGCGCGGCGCAAGATCGGTCTTCTTGCTGCCCCCGAAGAACGGATGGGCCACGCCGCAGCCCCGGATATGAGTTTGACCGAAAACGCCATCCTGACCGCGACGACGCGGCAGGGTCTGACGACGAACGGGTTCTTGCATTGGGGCAAGGCCAAGGATTTTGCCGAAAGCGTCATTGCAGCCTTTGACGTGCGCACGCCCGGCCCGCAAAACGTTGCCCGATCACTTTCAGGCGGTAATCTGCAGAAGTTCGTGATCGGACGCGAGATCATGCAAGCACCCGAAGTCCTGGTTGTGAACCAGCCGACATGGGGCGTTGATGCTTCTGCAGCGGCGGCGATCCGGCAGGCGCTGCTGAACTTGGCGGCAAAAGGGACGGCTGTCATTGTGATCAGTCAGGATCTGGATGAACTAATGGAGATTTCTGATCGCTTTGCTGCCCTGAACGAGGGCCGGCTGTCACAACCACGGCCTGCAGCTGGACTGACGGTCGATGAAATCGGCCTGATGCTGGGTGGCGCGCATGACATGGAGGTGGCGCATGTTGATGCTTAAGGATGCCTCCGGCGGAAGTTTTTCCGGGAATAAGAAGTTGGGGTGCCGCGCATGATTATGTTGGAAAAGCGTCCACAGCCGTCGCGGGCCTGGACCTATGCCACACCGCTGATGGCGGTTGTGCTGACGATGTTTTGTGGCGGGCTTTTGTTTGCCGCTTTGGGGCAGAACCCGTTCGTGACGATCCGCACGATCTTTCTTGATCCGCTGTTTTCGGAATTCGCGTGGTTCTATCGTCCGCAGCTTTTGATCAAGGGCGCGCCTTTGGTTTTGATTGCTATTGGTCTGTCGTTTGGTTTTCGTGCAGGCATCTGGAATATCGGTGCCGAGGGTCAATACATCGTTGGCGCGATTTTCGGTGCAGCCGTCGGCCTTGCGTTCTACCCTTACGAATCCTTCATCATCTTTCCGCTGATGGTTTTGGCGGGCGCGCTGGGCGGCTTTCTTTGGGCCATGGTCCCCGGTTTTTTGCGCGTCAAATTCGGCACCAACGAGATTCTGGTGTCCTTGATGTTGGTCTATGTGGCCGAGCAATTGCTCGCCTCGATGGCGCTTGGCGCATTGCGTAACCCCGAAGGCATGGGTTTTCCGGGCAGCCGGAATCTGGCGCAATACCCCTCGGCTACCAGTTGGATCAATCAATCTGCTGGCATGCATTGGGGCATCGTCGCAGCCTTTATCGCAGTGATTTTCGCCTATATCGCGTTGTCGCGGCATATTTTCGGTTTCAACGTGCGCTTGTCGGGTCAAAGTCCGCGGGCCGCCCGTTTTGCCGGTGTGAACCCGTCACGCCTGATCTTGATTTGCATGGGTATTTCGGGGGCTTTGGCCGGTCTGGCTGGCCTGTTTGAGGTATCCGGCCCGGCGGGTCAGGTCAGTATTGATTTCAACGTAGGCTATGGTTTTACCGCGATTATCGTGGCGTTTTTGGGACGGTTGCATCCGGTTGGTATTCTGTTGGCCGGGGGGCTGATGGCCCTTACCTATATCGGTGGCGAGATTGCGCAGTCCAATCTTGGTTTGCCGTTGGCCGCAATACAATTGCTGCAAGGTATGCTGCTTTTCTTCCTTCTTGCGGTTGATGTGTTGACAAATTATCGCGTCCGCTTTGGCAAAGGGAAAACCGCATGATGAACGCATATAGACCTTTGGCGATGGGGCTTTTGATGGGCCCGATGATGTTATGGATGATCCATGGCCAAATGACGGGGACGGCACAGTCAGGCTGGGCTGCGGCAGCCTTCATCGGTGCGCATTTGGTGATCCTCGCGGTCGCCGTATCAGGCGCTGTTTTCGCCGCCCGCATGTCGCCGCGCCTGCAAACCTTTGCGGCCCGATTGCACCGCCCATCACTGAAGCACTTCGGCGCGATGCTTTCGGGGGCTGCGATGTCCGCATTGGCTGTTCACTTTTGGCTGCATGGGATCGCATAATGGACCTTTCTTCAATCAATCCGATCCTGTTGCTGGCCTCTTTGATGGTCGCTGCCACGCCAATCATGCTTGCCGCTATCGGAGAGCTCGTGGTCGAACGGGCCGGTGTGTTAAACCTTGGCGTCGAAGGCATGATGATCACGGGCGCTGTTTGCGGATTTGTCGTCGCCGTCGGGACCGGGTCGCCGTGGCTTGGCTTTATTGGTGCGGCCATCGGTGGCGCAGTCCTGTCACTGGTTTTTGGCTTTTTGACTCAAGTTCTTCTGTCGAACCAAGTGGCGACAGGCCTTGCGCTAACCCTGTTCGGTCTGGGGCTGTCGGCCCTGATCGGCCAAGGTTATATCGGGATCAAAGCGCCCAGCTTTCCGGATTGGCACATCCCCCTGCTGGGCGATATTCCCGTGCTTGGCCCGATCATCTTTCAGCATGACCCGATGGTTTATGTGGGTTTGCTGATCGTCGCCATTGTCTGGGCATTTCTGAAATTCTCGCGGGCTGGACTGATCTTGCGTGCCGTGGGCGAAAACCACGAAGCAGCACATGCTTTGGGCTATCACGTGGTGCGTGTCCGCATCATGGCGATCATGTTCGGCGGGGCCTGTGCGGGCTTGGGCGGGGCGTATCTTTCGCTGGTCCGTGTGCCACAATGGACGGAAGGGATGACTGCTGGTGCGGGCTGGATCGCGCTAGCCATTGTTGTCTTTGCCAGCTGGCGACCGGGCCGGCTTTTGCTGGGCGCCTATTTGTTCGGCGGCGTGACTGTCCTGCAGCTGAACCTGCAAGCGGCAGGGGCGGAAATCGCAGTCGAATATCTTTCTATGGCGCCCTATCTGGCAACCATCTTCGTTCTGGTTATTATGCGGGCTGGACGAGCGCCCGGATCACTGGGCCAATCATTCCATGCCTCTCGTTAAAGGCGAAACGAAAAGACCACCAAGGGGAAAACCATGAAACTTAAATCCATACTCACCGGTGCAACACTTGCACTGGGATTTGCCAGCGGCGCATTTGCCGATGCACATCAAACCAAAGTCGGTTTTGTTTACGTTGGGCCAGTCGGCGACGGCGGCTGGACCTACGAACATAACAAAGGCCGCTTGGCTGTCGAAGAAGCGCTTGGCGATGCGGTTGAAACCGTCTTTGTCGAAAGCGTTCCGGAAGGCCCTGACGCAGAGCGTGTAATGACCCAGATGGCACTGCAAGGTGCGGACCTGATTTTTACAACGTCGTTTGGCTACATGGACCAAACAATCAACGTCGCCGCCAACTTCCCTGATGTGAAGTTCGAGCACGCAACCGGCTACAAGCGTGCCGACAACGTGTCCACTTATTCGGCACGTTTTTATGAAGGTCGCGCGGTCCAAGGCCACATTGCAGGTCAAATGACCGAAAGCAACATCGTCGGCTACATTGCATCCTTCCCGATCCCCGAAGTTATTCGCGGCATCAACTCTGCCTATCTGCACGCGAAAGCAGTAAACCCCGATGTCGAGTTCAAGATCGTTTGGGCCTACACTTGGTTTGATCCTGCGAAAGAAGCAGAAGCCGCAACTGTTCTGATCGAACAAGGCGCTGACGTGATCCTGCAGCACACCGATTCGACTGCACCGCAGGCCGCAGCGCAAGCCGCAGGCAATGTTGTCACATTCGGCCAAGCATCCGATATGGCAGAGTTCGGCCCGTTCCCGCGCGTCTCATCCATCATCGATGACTGGGCCCCATACTACATCGCACGGACCCAAGCGGTCATTGATGGCACTTGGGAAAGCACCGACACCTGGGACGGTATCGGCGCGGGTATGGTTGCAATCGGTGAAATCAGCGACGCGGTTCCAGCAGAGGTCAAAGCATCTGCCGAAGCCTTGATCGAAACACTGCGGACTGGCGAATACCACGCGTTCACGGGTCCGATCAACAAGCAGGACGGCTCTGTCTGGCTGGCTGAGGGCGAGATCGCGGACGACGGCACATTGGCAGGCATGAACTTCTACGTTGAAGGCATCACTGGCGACATTCCGCAGTAAGCTGGCGTTAAAACAATCGAAAGAGGCCTCGCTACAGCGGGGCCTTTTTTTGTTGCGGCCCAGCCTGCGGTACCGGCACAGTAGAGCGAAAAGGAATTCCCATGACCGATTGTCTTGCTCTGATGGGCGTCAAAGGTGGCCCGGCTATCAGGCCCGGCTCGCATATGCCGATATCAATGCTGTTGCAGATGAGCGGCAAGAACATCGTGATTGATGCAGGTCTGGGTGTAACCAAAGGTATTTGCGACCAAGGCGTCGCACTGACCAACATCGACCTGATCGTCATTACACATCTGCATTCCGACCATTACCTTGAATTAGGACCTTTGTTCCACACTGCTTGGACAGCAGGGCTTGCCCGCACGATCCCCGTTATCGGCCCCAAAGGGCTAGATGCATACTGGCGCGGCTTTCAACAAAGCATGGCGTTCGACATCGACCTGCGTATCCGCGACGAAGGGCGCTGTAGCTTTGACAGCCTTGCCGATATCCAGATTATCTCGGATCAGATCACATGGGGCGACGTGACGCTGCACACCATGCGCAATATGCACCCGCCCATCACAGATACGTTTGCCTTGCGCTTTGAAAACAAGGACCATTGCGTCGTTCTTTCGGGCGACACGGCCTACATGCCGCAAATGGCGTCCTTCGCGAAAGGCGCTGATCTTTTGGTCCACGAGGCGATGTTGCGGGACGGAGTCGAGGCGCTTTGCGCACGTATTACAAACGGAGACGACCGTCTGCGGACGCATATCCTGCGCAGCCATACCGATGCTGTGGACGTGGGCCGCATCGCACGCGATGCTGGCGTCAAGCAGCTTGCACTTAATCATTTTGTGCCGGACGGCGACCCAGATTTCACTGACCAGCACTGGGAAGATGCGGTGCGTGCGCATTGGGATGGTCCTCTTTTTCTGGGCAAGGACGGCATGAAAATCATGTTGTGAGCGCTCTGCACCCGGCACTTCCTGTAACTGCGCCCAAGTAATTCGATAGACTGTTGCCGCGTTAAGATATCCGCAAGCGATTGCCCGTATCACCGTTGTCAATTGTTCCAGTTACGGTGTTATCGGTGGTCCAACTACAGTTCATCCTGTTTGAAACAGTGTTGATTTTCTTGATCGGCGCCTTCGCGCTGTGGAATTGGCGCAAATCATCGACCATCATCAAGGCGCGCAATCTGGAGCTTGATGATCTGGCTTTCTCGCGCATCGCGGTTAACCATGCGGATGACGGTCTATTGCTGATGGATATGTCGGGCGTCATTCAATGGGTGAACCCTGCCTATTGCAGACTGATGGGGCGCGAAGCCCATGAAATGGTGGGGCGGAACCCGCAAAGCTTTGCACTATTGCCTGACGAAACCCCCTCGGCGGATGTTCTGAAGGACTTTGCCTTTGACGTCACCGCCCTGCAGAATGCGGGGTTGGAAAACATCCGGAACCAGCGCAAGGACGGAACCGTTTTCTGGAACCAGATCAGCACATCATTTCATAAGACAGCATCCGGCAAGCAATATGCCGTTTCAGTGTGCCGCAATGTTACGCGCAGTATTGAACGCGAAAAGCAGCTTGAGGCGACAAGCCGTGAATTGGCCCATAGCGCGTCCCACGATACGCTTACCGGTGTCGCAAATCGGGCAGCGCTTGCCACCTATCTGAATGGCGCATTGCTGCGGGCGAAAACGCTAAACAGCTTTGTTGGTGTGCTGCATATAGACTTGGACAAGTTCAAGCGGGTGAACGACAGCTTTGGTCACTCGGCGGGGGACGCCGTGTTGGTCGCGGTGGCACGCCGCATCAACGGGGCGATCCGCGGTACAGATATGATTGCGCGGGTCGGTGGCGACGAATTCGTCGTCGTCTTTCAAGGTCTGCAGCAGCTTTCAGACTTGGCCGCCGTGGGGGCATCACTGTTGCGCGCCGTGAATGGGCCGGTCAGTTGGGGCGGCAATACGTTAGACTGTCAAATCAGCATCGGGGCCGCACTGTCAGGGGACGGTGGCCAAGATGCAGATACGCTGCTGCTTCAGTCAGACTTTGCGCTTTATGATGTAAAACGCACTGGGCCGGGTGGCTTGGCGACTTATGACAAGTCGCTTCATGCGCGTTTCATTCGGGAAACCGCATTGGCCGCAGATCTTCGGCTGGCCATCCAGAACACATCTCTCGCTTTTTACTTCCAACCGATCATCAATGTGAAAACTGGCAAGATATGTTGTATCGAAACGCTCGCGCGATGGAACCACCCGGCAGATGGGCTCATTAAGCCAGATGTCTTTGTGCCGCTCGCCAGTGACTTGGGTCTTTTGCCCCGAATTGATCGGCAAGCGGCCGATGCGGCGATGGATCTCAAAAACCAGCTCAATCACATGGGATTTGCCGAGACAAAAGTAAGCTTTAATGCGTCAACAGATAGCCTTCTTGATCCGGATTTTGCAGGAGATATCGTCGCGTCACTCAGCCACCGCGGTCTTCGCGCCCGTGACCTGATCGTTGAAGCACGGGAAACGGCAGATTTCAGCATTGGCAACATGAATGACGCCATGAGCAAGGCCATCACCGAACTAAACGAACTTGGGATCGGCACTATTCTGGACGATTTCGGGCGGGGACATGCCGGTCTGATGCATTTGGCCAAACTCAGGATCAAAGGGGTCAAGCTGGACGGTCGGCTTACCCGCAATATCTTGTCCGATCCCGTTATCGAAAAAGTCTACGGCACAACAATCGCACTTTGCCGTGATCTTGGCCTCAGTGTAACAACCGAGGGGATCGAAACGCCCGAACAAGCAGAGCGGCTTGAAGCTCTGGGTAGCCACACATTGCAAGGCTGCTGGATCGCGCCCGCAATGCCCCAAGATGAACTCATCGCTTGGCTAAACACCGGAACCGATTGCCCCCGCGTTGCACCATCGCTATCTAGGGGCGAAATTACAGCTTAGCGGAGCGTGGATCATGGCAGCCAATCAATTCGTCTACTTCATGGACGGCGTGTCCAAAACATATCCCGGCGGCAAAAAGGTGTTTGAAAACATTCGCCTGAACTTTTTGCCCGGTGTGAAAATCGGCGTTGTCGGCGTGAACGGCACTGGTAAATCGACCCTGATGCGGATCATGGCCGGTCAGGACACGGATTTCGCGGGCGAAGCATGGGCCGCAGAAGGCGCGCGCGTCGGTTATCTGCCGCAAGAGCCGGAACTTGATGCGAATCTGACAGTGCGCGAGAATGTGATGCTTGGTGTTGCGGACAAAAAGGCAATTCTGGACCGCTACAACGAAGTGGCGATGAACTACTCTGAAGAAACCGCCGACGAAATGGCGACACTTCAGGACGAGATCGACAGCCAGAACCTTTGGGACCTTGATGCGCAAATCGACATCTCGATGGAGGCTTTGCGCTGCCCCGCGGATGACGCGGACGTTACCACCCTTTCAGGTGGTGAAAAGCGGCGTGTGGCTTTGTGCAAGCTGCTGCTCGATGCCCCGGACATGTTGCTTTTGGACGAACCGACCAACCACCTGGACGCGGAAACCATCGCATGGCTTCAGCAGCACCTGATTGATTATAAAGGCACAATCCTGATCGTCACCCACGACCGCTACTTCCTAGATGCAATCACCGGCTGGATTCTTGAACTGGATCGTGGGTCGGGCATCCCGCACGAAGGCAATTATTCAAGCTGGCTGGAAGCAAAAGCCAAACGGCTGGAGCGTGAAGCAAAAGACGACAAGTCCAAGCAGCGGACATTGCAGCGCGAACTGGAATGGATGCGCCAAGGCGCAAAAGCCAGACAAGCCAAATCCAAGGCCCGTATCAGCGCCTATAACGACATGGCCAACCAGTCAGAGCGCGAGAAAATGGGCCGCGCCCAGATTATTATTCCCAACGGGCCGCGGCTTGGGTCAAAAGTGATTGAAGTTGACGGCCTGAAGAAGGCCATGGGCGACAAACTGTTGATCGAAGGCCTGACGTTCGATCTGCCGCCAGGTGGTATCGTAGGCGTCATCGGGCCAAACGGCGCAGGCAAATCGACACTGTTTTCGATGCTGACGAATCAAACCGAACCCGACGAAGGGTCGGTGACATACGGCGACACCGTTAAGCTGTCCTACGTCGATCAGTCCCGTGACGCCCTGAACCCCGACACAACCGTCTGGGAAGAAATCAGCGGCGGCGCCGAGATCATCGAGTTGGGTGACGCCTCTATGAACTCCCGTGCGTATTGCTCGGCGTTCAACTTCAAAGGCGGCGACCAGCAAAAGAAAGTGGGACTGCTGTCCGGTGGAGAGCGCAACCGCGTGCACATGGCGAAACTGCTGAAATCCGGTGGCAACGTACTGCTGCTTGACGAGCCAACGAACGATTTGGACGTCGAAACGCTTCGAGCGCTTGAAGATGCATTGGTCAGCTTTGCTGGTTGCGCTGTTGTCATCAGTCACGACCGTTTCTTCCTCGACCGGATTTGCACGCACATTCTTGCATTTGAAGGCGACGCGCATGTGGAATGGTTCCAAGGTGGCTTTACTGACTACGAAGAAGACAAGAAATCGCGGCTTGGTGCTGATGCATTAGAGCCTAAGCGGATGAAGCATAAAAAGTTCGTTCGCTAGCGGATAGTTTCGCGATAACGGCAGACGGGTCCGTCAATGGCCCCGTCACCGTTGCAATAAAGGCCCTGAAATGGCCGAATCCCGCCTGTCTCGTGAGAAAACCCTTGATCTATGCGCGCTTAACCTACACATGGGGGTTGCAGCCGATACAAAACTCGACCCACTGTTCTCCTACTAGGCCACAGTCTTTCGATAATGCACTGACGCCGCCAAGCTGTCGCACTCTCGCGGATAGCAAGGAAAAAAAGGATGAACACGATGGCTACTGGCACCGTGAAATGGTTTAACACTACAAAAGGCTTCGGCTTTATTGCTCCCGATGGCGGATCGAAGGATATCTTCGTTCACATCTCCGCAGTTGAGCGTTCCGGCCTCACAGGTCTGAAAGACGACCAAAAAGTGACGTTCGACGTAGAAGCAGGCCGTGACGGCCGCGAATCTGCAGTGAACCTCGCACTCGCATAAGCGAAAAATTTGAATGGCGCGCATCTATTTGCGCGCCATTTTTTTATCTAAAATCCGGTATTTGCGCGTATTCGTGCTGTATCTTGAATTTTAGGCGTTTTCTGTCATAGTTTGCTGGCGACGTTGACCTATCGACCACTGTTTCCTTTTTCCGGCCCAGTCTTCCGATCACGTTCTACCGAGCCACTCCGCTGCACTCCCGCGAGCGGGCCAAACGAAGGAAAGAAGACATGGCTTCAGGCACTGTCAAATGGTTCAATTCTACCAAGGGTTTCGGCTTTATCGCCCCTGACGGTGGATCCAAGGACGTATTTGTCCATATTTCAGCAGTTGAGCGTTCCGGCCTTACAGGCCTCAAGGACGACCAAAAGATCACTTTCGATATCGAAGCTGGTCGTGATGGCCGCGAAAGCGCCGTCAACTTGGTTCTCGTTGATTAAAACGCTACCTGTATTATTCGCATTTGAAACGGGCGTCCTTTGCGGGCGCCCGTTTTTCATGAAGCCGTTGTGATCGATATGACTTGTTAATCCACGTCCGCAATGAGGTTCAAAACTGTCGGCCCCATTGCTGCAACAATGACCGATACGCCCTCTGGGTTTGGATGGATACCGTCGGCCTGCAGGAACTCTGTCATCCCCTCTTGCATGCCCGCTGCCGCACGCAGACCTGACGCAAAGTCAGGATAAAGAGGCACGTCGTATTTTGCAGCCAGTTCGCCATACATGCCTTCAAATTCTTTTTTATAATCAATGCCGTAGTTCGATCCAACTGACAGCCCAACCAACAGCATCGAGACCCCGGCGTCCCGTCCCGCAGCAAGGATCCCATCCAGATTTGCTTTGCTCACCGCAGGATCCAGTCCGCGCAAAAAGTCGTTCCCGCCAAGTGCCACAATCATCATAAAGGGAAATCCAAGCCAAATATTTGTTATCAGACAAGCTGTAAATGCCCCCCACTCCGTTGACAACCAGGGTATCTGAATTCCTGCAATATTCTCCAAAAACAAGTTAACCGCCCCATATTCAGAATTGAACATACCCCGCCATGTCAAAGCTGTGATATATTGAGGTACTGCCCAGGGCAATATCAGCAGGGTTCTGAAAACAGATTTACCCTTAATATCCTTATTTAATATCAGCGCCAAAAAAACGCCTATTGAAACATGAAAAACCAAATTGATGCTTGTCCAAAGGAAAGTCTTCCAAAGATACCACCAAAAAGTTGTTTCGGTTAAAACCATCCAGTAATTGGAAAAACCTTTAA
>CBDTYC010000009.1:0-19106 GCA_965364495.1 uncultured Yoonia sp.
GACGGCCTCTTGCAGGGCGATGTGGTGTTGCCAGCCCGTCGGCCCCGCAGCCAGCCGCGCAGCCAATCCGCCAAGCGATATCCCCAGATCGGTCAATGGCCGCGCCAGTTTCGCCTGCGCATCGCCCCATGCCGCGACATCCACCAAAGGTCTGCGATCAGCGCGCGGCAAAGGCAGATCATGCGCTGCATCCAAACTGGCGTGATCGGAGGCTGGCAAGAACCACAGATCGTCCTCGTCCACCGGATCGGGGTCAAAAACGTCCACATCGGGCCCTTGCGGGCTTTCGAATGCATCAAACGGAGGTTTTGGTGTCGGTCCCATAATGTGCATTATTAGAAGGTTTTGCACATTACCCAAGTGTTTTCTATTTCCTGCCCTGAACAGCGGTCCGACAGGCACTTTGGCAGGGGCCGCCGCCAATTTGGGATTGCACCGTGACAATCATGGGTTCAGAGGTTTCGCGCCGAAACTGAAAATGTTAACATACTGATTTTTAACAATTTTTTCTATGCGTTTCGCGCGCGAAACTCTTTAGGGGCGTTCCAGCAGGCGTTGCAGCTCGACCATGATGCTGTCAATGATCTCGCTATCAATCCCCTTGCCGTTAAACCGGATCAGATAGCCGTTGCTGTCGGTTTCTTTGCGCAACGTGATGCCTGACGACAGGTGCAACGTGTTGCGGCCTTCCCATCCTGCGGGGGGTTGTGTCTTGGGGCGACCACGTTTCGCAGCGCGCTGCGGACCCTCTTCAATCGCGATGATCGCCGGTTCAAGGGCGTACCATTCTGCGTCAGGCGACCCGCCCTGCCCCGTGGCCAAAGCCTCGCGCAGTTGCGGCTTGCCGCCTTGCCGTAGCGCACCCGCCAGACGCAGCCCGCGCCGTTCTGTCAGGTTCTCGGGATATTCCAACAAGTCGCCCATCATCTCGAACACTTCTGCAAAGGACCGCACCTTTGATCGCTTCGATTTAGAGGCTGTGTTGAACAGCATGTTCACTGCCGTTTCGGTGCTTTCGAACGCGCCCTGCTGGGCCGCGATTGCGGCGATGCGCCCACGTTCATAATGGCTCAGGTTTGCGCGGATTTCGTTTTCTTCAACCATCGCAGCGAACGCTCCGGCGGTGTCGGTCGCGGGCCGGATCAGTGCCTTGATGGTGGTGTATTTGCCGGTGTTCAGTTCGGCCAGATTTCGCACCGCAAGCAAGCGGCGGTAACCCGACAACAACGCATAGCCGTCGCCGTCCTGATAAACTTCGATGGGCAAACGCAGGCCGTTGGCCCTGATCGAGATCTGAAGCTCGGTCAGTTCGTCCGCATCCAGTACGGTGCGGTCGCGGATCATCTGGTTGGTGACAATGTCAGCCGTCGGAATTTCCGTGATCAGCAAACCTTGTTCTTGCGCCGACCGCAGTCGTTCTGCGTCCAACCTGTCCAGCCGCGTTTGCGCGTCATCCAGACGGCTGGCCTGTGCTGCTTCGCTGGCGATCTGGCTGATCGGCGCTGTCGCCGGATTGGGGCGCGTGCGGGTTTCGCTGCGAAACTCTGCGTCAAGTGCGCTGAGGTCCGCGGCGGATGGGGCTTCGAGTTTTCTACGCTTGGCCATGGTTTAATCCTCCTGCTCTTGTTGCTGCATCTGCTGGTCGCGCCACCATGTTCCGAGAAGAACAGTCTTGACCTCGGCCCATGTGCGGTCGAATGTTTCGCGGCCACGGATGTAGGTGTCGCGGTTGAATTCGCGGTAGTCGGCTTCGTAAATGCCGTTCACGTGCTCACCGGCCTGTCCGACCATCGCGGTCATTTCCTGCCGGTGCGTTGTCATGAAATCGCCGAAATAGGCCTGAATCACGTTGGCCAGATCAGTCTGCTGGTTCGCATCGAAACGCGTGACGATTGCGCGGACCGCGTCCCATTCGAATTTCATTTCCGGCAATCCGCTGCGCCGCCTGACCGTGTTTTCCCCGTCTTCGATCGACGCGAATGTGCTGTAGAGCATATCAAAGAACCGCCCCGTGCTGTCGAATTCAAGATAGGATGCGCCCAACGGCACCAAGAGGATGTCCGCCGCCGCCAGCGCGTTGATGGTCAGATACCCAAGGGCGGGCGGTGTATCGAGCATGATGATATCATAATCATCTAATATTCCCTCACCGGACAGTGCGTTGCCTAGCGCGTCCCAAAGCGGCCAGCTGCGCAGCTGCATCCGCCAGACAGGAACCTGAAATTCCGCCCAATAAAGATTGAGCTGCGCGCCGATCAGATCAATGTTGGGCCAATGCGTGGTCTGGATCAGGTCGCGCGCTTTGATGTTGCGTGCCTCGGCCAAGGTTTCGTCAAAGGGCAGGGGGGCCAGCCCTTGGGCGGCCCGTTCGCGGTTTTCCACTTCGACGTTCAATGCATAGTCTTTGGCCAACAGCGGAAAGGCGGTCTGCCATTCGTCTTCGACCTTGCCACCCATGATGGAGGTCATGGATCCCTGGCTGTCCAGATCAATGACCAGCACCTTGTAGCCGTCCAGTGCCGCCGACATGGCCAGATGCGCAGCGGTCGATGTTTTGCCGACACCACCCTTGAAATTGGCCACCGCGACGATCTTGGCGGGCATCCCCTTGGGACGCCATGGCAGGTATTCCTTGTCGGCGGCCCCTTCCGCTGCGAAATGCTGGCGCAGGGTCATGATGTCTTCGAGTGTGAACCACTTCGAGCCGCCTTCGCCGTGCCCCTGCGGGAGGTCCGGGTTGGCCTTGAGGACACGCCGGAAATACGATGCCGCGACAGGGATCAGGTACCGGCACACTTCCCAAGTCGAGAACCTGCGCAGACGTTTGTGACCATCCGGGGCGTGGCCACGCTTTGCCAGATCGTCCCGTCCCTTGCCTGCGAAAGCTGCGGCTTTCGCGAATCGTGTGGTGTCGATAGGGTCAGCCAAGGATGCCGCCGCCTTGGCGGGGTCGATGTTCATGTAGGGTGGCTGGGGAGGTTTATTATTGGATGACATGCTTTGGCCTCGATGTATGCGGTTTCGCCTGATTTGCCTCAGACTATCGCACATGCAAGACCCGATGAGAATCAATATTCGTGATTTGACCTGTTCTAAGCCTGTTCCAAGAAGAAAACGACACAGAAAGACGTTTAGTATCTTTAGATACTTTAAAGACTTTAGCTAAGAAAAATTGTTTTTTATCAGTAACTTACTTGTACTTGCGGACCTGCTTACAGGACCAAAGGTATCCGTTTACAGGCTGACCGGTGACCGTTTGCGGGGGGAAAGGCATTGATTCGCGGGAAAAGGGGTGCCCAGACTCGGGAATGGCCGTAACAGACTCTATTTTGCGCGTAACAAGGGAAATGTGCTGTCTCGCCATCCTGTAAATGGATACCTAAAGCACCGTACGCGACGGGTACCTGATGTTAAGGAACCCATATGCAGGATGGGAAAGAGCGGTCATAGGTGCCCAAGTGCTTCTTGTGACAAGGTGCCTTTTGGGGTATCTATAGGGCAAACCTCGATAGAAGGTGAGCAGTAATGACAACCACAAAAGAGCCCCCCCGCGCATTAAGCGGTGCATTGCGGCGCGGCGCGGTAAAGAAGAATGTCGCGGCAATTCATGTCAGCGGCAAACTGACGTTGCTGCAGCGCAAGCTGTCGAATGTGTTGTTGTTGAACGCCTACGACACACTGATCCATCGCGGGTCACACGCCATTGATGCGCGAACGCTGTGCACGATGATCGGGTACAATTCCAACGATATGGAAACGCTCAAGCAGTCGTTGCGCGGATTGGTCGAAACCTCTGCCGAGTGGGATATGCTGGACGAGAACGGGCAGCAGGAATGGGGCGTTTCCAGCCTGTTGGCCTATGCCAAGCTAAAGGGCGGCGTGTGCGAATATGCCTATTCGTCCGCTTTGGCGGAAAAGTTGCACGACCCCAAGGTGTTTGCCCTGATCAATCTGAACATCCAGCGGCGGTTTACCAGCGGTCACGCGCTGGCGCTGTACGAAAACTGTTATCGCTTTGTGCGCACCGGCAGCACGGGATGGTGGCCGCTCGAGCTGTTTCGGCGTCTGATGGGCGTCAACGACAGTGCGTATTACGAGACCTTCAAGCATCTGAACGCCAAGCTGATCAAACCGGCCGTGGCCGAGGTGAACAAGACGTCGAATATCATTGTCACACCCGAGACCCGAAAGATGGGCAGGTCGGTGACAGATATCCGGTTCAAGATCGCCAAGAACCCGCAACTGTCGATCCTTGATCTGGATGACGGCGAGGGCGTCCGCAACGAACCGGTTTATGAGCAGTTGATCCGGCAGGGGGTCAGTGACCGTCTGGCGCGGCAGTGGATCGACGAACACGGGATCGCGCATGTGGCCGACAAGATGTCTTATGTGGCGGCGCGCAAGGATGTGCAAAATCCTGTCAGCTATCTGACGGCGGCTTTGCGCGATGATTACACGCCGCCGCGCGGGGCAGCAGAGGGCGCGCCGACGTCGGACCGTGCCAAGCGCCTGACGCGGTTGCGTGATCTTGTCGCCAGCCGCACACCGACGCAGCGCGATGCCGACAAGCGGCTGTTCATGGCCCGCGTCGAAGGCCCCGCTGCACGGCTGGATTTTGAAAACCACGGGTGGATGTCGGCGCTGAACGCGGATGCGATTGTCGCATTCTGGGATGATCTGATGCCGGGGGCGTTGGACGACGCAAGCTAGGGCAGGGGGGTCAGCTGGTCTGCCTCGGTGCCGAATTTACCAAGGTATGCGGTCGTCAGCCCCAGACACTCGGTCGAGCGACAGGTCGCCTGATGCGGGCATTGGTAAAAGCCGTTCTTGTCGAATTCGGTCCAGAAGTCGGGATCAATCAAAAGCATCGGTTGCGCATTCACCAATGCGTCGCCCAGTTCCTGCAACATGCATTCGGGGAAGTTTTTGACTTCGGTGAAACGTCCCAATGTCCGGCATTTCAGGATCGCGTCGCGCAGGTAGGGCAGGATGACGCTGTTTTGGGCCAGCAGGTCTTTGGGGTCGTTTTCTGCCATTGGAAAGAAGTTCCAGAACTCCATTTGCGCCAGTTGTTTCAGGTGCGATAGCGCATCCACCATGCCCGGCAACAGCATGTAGCTTTGCGTGGTGATGACAGAATTGGTGATCAGTTTCACGTGGTCGTATTGGTCCAGATGTTCCATGCCGCGCATCATCTTGTCCCATGCGCCGTTGACTTGGGTGATCCGGTCGTGGCTTTCGGCGTCCGATCCGGCGACAGAGACAAAATATTCGTCTACGCCCGCATCAACCAGTTTGTCGGCGTAATCTGTCCGGCCCAGATGCATACCGTGGGTTTGAATCCGCACATGTTTGAACCCTGCGCCTTTGGCCTTTTTGGCGATATCGACCAGATCACGCCGCAGCGTGATTTCCGATCCGGTGAGCACAAGCCCTTCCCAACGCCCGGTGTCCGCCTGATCGCGGCAGATATTTGCGAGCGTTTCGTCAGAGGTCGGCGCGAGCCTGTCCATTGTGCCTTCGATCATGCAGTGCACACATTTCAGGTTGCAGCGGAACTCCATCGTCAAAGAAACATACTTTTCATGATCCCGCAGGCTAAGCCCCTGCAGGCGGTCAAGCTGATCCACCGGCGTCGTCAACCCGACGCGCGTGCCCGGTGTGCCGACAATCGGGATCGCGGCAGTCGGGTTGTTCTTAGAGGAGGCCATAGTAGCTGCCCTTTACCGGATGGATTTGCCCGCCGACATAGTCAAAGTCCCAGCCGACGTCGAAAAGGTGATGGTCGAAAAGGTGCTGGTTGTCGCGCAGATGGTCGCAGATCGCGGTTGGAAACCCAAGCTTTTCGATGAAGCCCAGCATTTGCGCCGCGCGGATGCGCGAGAAATAGATGCTGTCGCGAAACCGTTTGTTGGCGACAACGATGGTTTCGACGCCTGCCATTTCCGGCCACAAGAGCGTATCCAGATCGACTGTTTTATAGGGAAAGTGCACGGATTCCGTGATTTTGTCGGCGATGTGCTGTCGTTCGGTCGCGGCATTGAAGAAGAAATAGAAATTGCGCATTTCCAGCCCTTCATTGCGCAATCCGTAGCAAATGCCGCTGCTGACAGTGGACCCCGGATTGCCCATATAAAGGTCGATCTGGTCCAGTGGCGCGCCGTTCAGGTTGTCTGCCGTCAATTCGACCGAAAACATGAAATAGGGCAGGGCGTCTTGCGGGGTGACATCGCAGGTGATCAGCCCCTTTGTCGCGTCGATGAAATCTGCCACACCATGCGCGCGCCTGTCTCTGGCGTAGTCGTAAAAGTAGAATTCCCAGCTCATTTGGCCATCGGCGTATTTTACGCCCCAGACGGTGTTGAATTTGCCCCAGCGGTTCTGGATCGCCTGCATCACAGGGCGCATTTTCTCGGTGACGCCTGCGACCTCGAACGATTGGTAAAGCAGGGCAGATGTGCGCAACGCGCCAGCGGCGGGGGCAACGGGCATCTGGAAATCCCACAAGCAATAGTCGCGTGCAGGGTCGGACGGGCGGCGGCGCTCGGTCAGTTCAGGGATCACGGCGGCCTCCGAAATAGATGGTTGCAAAGGCGGTGCCATCACGCCCGATGCCGCAGGCGAAATGCCCAAGGGTCATGTGGCGGATGTCGGACAGATCATCGCTGTGGCCTGCCAGCAGTGCCGTCAGTTCCGGCAAATCGCCCACGGTCATATCGGCATCGGCAAGGTGAATGTCGATGGAATTGCGTGTGCTGCCGTCCTCGGTCACCTGCAAGACGCCGCCTGCGCGTGCAAGACAGGCAAGGGCCGTCGCCCGCGCGGGGCTTTCGGGCAGAATGCTGTGCAGCAACTGTGTTTGCTGGTTCAGGGTCAGGTGATCAATCCTGTTGTAGCGATTGACCCGATTATCATGTTTCACGGCCAGAAAAGCCAGATGCGGGGCAGGGGCATCGGGTGGTGGAAATTCAAGGTAGAGTTTCGTGCGGTTGCCCGGCTCCATGCCCACGTGAACGGCGTTGGCGGCGGATAGATGCGGGGTCAGCGCGCTGGCGTCCAGACCCAGATCATTTGCAAGCGCCTGAAGGCGTGCTGCCGGACCGGGCAGCAGGGCGCGGCGCGAAAATGTCAGCAGATACCGTCCGCGCACGATCCCGTCTTTGCTGATTTTCAGGCTTTCTTCGCGTAGGGGCGGCAGTGTCAGCCGCGCGCGCACAGCCGCGTCAGTGTCAGAGATCGCAAAGTCCACGCCTTAGCCTGAAGGCGCGAATTGCAGCATGCACCGCTGACCTGCGGGCAGGGCGCTGTCGGGGTTTGCCATTTCAAGGCGCACACCAAAGGTGCCCGATGCCGCATCAAAGACCTGATCGACGATGGTGATCTCGGCTTGGTAGGTGCCGCCAATCGGGGCGTTCGGTTTGACGATGCCTGTGCCGCCCAAGGCAACCTGATCGTAGACCTCGATGGGCAGGAAGGCTTCGATATAGAGCGGATCAAGCGAGATGATCGACATGACGTAGTCATCCTGTGCCAGAAATTCGCCAGCATTGGTGTTGCGGGTGACGACAATGCCGTCGATCGGGCTTTCGATGGTGCGCTGTGCAAGGATGACGCGGGCGCGGTCCAGTTCCTGCTGGGCCACGGTGCGGTCCAGTTCTGCCTGTCGCACAAGGCTTTCGGCGGCGACCAGTTCGGCGGATACTTCGGCCAGTTGGTCGTCGGAGATGATGTTGCGTTCGCGCAGTTCCAGCGACCGTTCATAGCGGGTTTTGATCAGGTCGCGTCGGGCGGTCTGGGCTTCGAGGGCTGCGGTTGAATCCGTGCGCGCCTCGAGCAAAGCAACGTTGGCTTCTTCGACGGCAGAGGAGAGTTGCGCCAGCACTTGGCCGCTGGTCACAAGGTCGCCGCGTCCTGCGAATGTTTCGGCAATGACGCCGCCTGTCGGGCTGCTGACCAGCACAATTTCCGAAGGGTCCATGACGCAGTCATAAGATGCGACGTCTTGGGCGGTGGCTGCGGTCGCGGCAAGGCATGCGCTGATGACCGTAAAGATTTTCATTCCATTTCTCCTGACAGAGCGAGAAGTTTATTAAGCTCTTGATCCGCGTCAAGCAGATCGCGGCGGATCTGGGCATGCAGACCCTCGACGTGTTTCTGGCGTTTGCGCAGGTAGCGGCCCGCTGCACGCGGTCCAAGGATCGTTGATACGAAGGCCGCCTGCCTGCGCAGTCGTTTGGCGGCATCGCCGCGCATCAGTTCATCTTCGAGCGACAGGAATGCCTCGCATTTGCCAAGCTGTCCCTGACGCCCGCATCGTCCTTCAAGCTGGCGGTCAACGCGTCGGCTGTCGTGGCGTTCGGACAGGATCACGTGCAATCCGCCGCGTTGGGCGACCTCGTCGGCCAGTTTGATGTCCGTGCCGCGTCCCGCCATGTTTGTGGCAATTGTGACCGCCCCCGCTTCGCCTGCTTTTGCCACGATTTCGGCTT
This sequence comes from uncultured Yoonia sp., assembly GCA_965364495.1. Classification (GTDB taxonomy): domain Bacteria; phylum Pseudomonadota; class Alphaproteobacteria; order Rhodobacterales; family Rhodobacteraceae; genus Yoonia. The sequence goes on from CBDTYC010000009.1 coordinate 8,490, forward strand.
CGTCGGCGTCTTGGGCCGCTGACAGAACCTGATGCGGGATGCCTGCATCGGTCAGGCGTTTGCTGGCTTCTTCTGATGCGCTGACCGAACGGGTCCCGATCAGCACCGGCAGACCTTGTTCATGGAGGTTGCGGGTCCGTTTTGCCACGGCATCCCATTTCGCCGCAGCCGTGCGATAGACGCGGTCGGGGGCAAATTTGCGGATATCTTTTTTGTTGGTCGGGATAATCGTGACGGGCAGGCGGTAGACCGACCACAGTTCCCACGCGGCGTCACGGGCCGTACCCGTCATGCCGCACAACCGGCCATAGCGGCGGAAAAACCGCTGGTATGTGATCCGCGCAAGCGTTTCGCGCGGCGGCGAGGGTTCAAGCCCCTCTTTGATTTCCATCATCTGGTGCAGACCGTCGGACCACGTCCGGTCCGGCATTGTACGTCCGGTGTTTTCATCCACGATCTGCACACCATCGTCACGGATGATGTAGGCCTCGTCGCGGTGAAACAGATGCAGCGCCGAAAGCGCTTGGGTGACGGTAAAGTCGCGGATGACGGGCACGGCAAATGTGCCGCCAAGCCTGTCGGAGTGATCGTCCAAAAGGTCAAACCCGCGATCGGTCAGTTCGATTTTTTGCTGGTCTTTGGGAATGTTGAAGTGGTCACCCTCTTTCATCTTTTTGGCGACGTCCATCGCCTGATAGAAAAGTTCGGTGTCGAAACTTGCTGATTGTTCGACTTGGCCAGAGATGATCAACGGCGTCCGCGCTTCGTCGATCAGGACGCTGTCGGCTTCGTCAACCAATGCAAAATGCAGGCCGCGCATCCGCATGTCGGCACTTGCGTCAGAGTGGGTCAGGTATTCCAGTTTGCGACGCATGTGTCCGGGCTGAAAGCGTAGGACCTGGCGGTCGCGCAGGTAGTCGAAAGTGAAGGTCTTGTTGGTGCCATAAACGATATCCGCCTGATAAAGCTGGCGCCGTTCGTCGTCGGTCTGTCCTTCCAGCACGCAGGTCGTTGTCAGCCCGAGAAACGCATAAAGCGGCGTCATTTCTTCGGCATCGCGGCTGGCCAGATAGTCGTTTACGGTCATCAGATGTACCGGACGGCCCGACATGGCAGCGGTTGCCACGGTCAATGTGGCGCAAAGGGTTTTGCCTTCGCCGGTGCGCATTTCAGCGACTTGGCCCTGCAACATCGCCCATGCCCCCAAGACCTGCACGTCATAGTGCCGCATCCCGAGCACCCGCACAGAGGCTTCGCGGATCAACGAAAACGTCTTGCCTACCAAGCGCGGGGGCAGATCGTGCCCTCTGAGCCGTGCCTTGAGATCGCGGCGCAGGCGCTGCGCGCTGAGTTGCAGTTCGGCGTCGGTCATGGCCGCATAGGTTCTGTCGTGCCGCCGCGCATAGCGCAGGATCGGGCGCAGTTTGTCGGCCCGCGATTTTGCCTTTGCGGCTACAAAGCGCGCGATAATGCGTTGCCCGAAACGGTCGAACTTGGTGTCTTTCTGTTCCTGCTTTTCGCCAAACGGCAGCGGAATAGGCAGGTGGATCGGGCGCGCGTCAGACATTGAATTGCCGCAGGAACAGCTGTCTGGCAGTGCGCCAGATGCGGAAGGCAATGGGTTCGGACCCGTGGTCAAAGCGCACCAATGCCCGCTCGCCGATATAGCTGACGGGCCGGTTGTCGGTGGGGACGACATCGAACAGGAACACAGTTTCAAGGGCCCGCAATTCGCGCGCGCCTTCGGGGTCAAGTGTAAATTGCCCGCCGCCTTCGGTGGACAAAGCCGCGGAAGGCAAGAAGCGTTGGCTTTCGGGGGCTTCCGCCACGATCATGCCGGGGACGGTCGTATCAAGATCGCGCAGAAAGACCATTTCGACGCTTTCGGTCCGTTGCCGCACCAATTGTTCGCGCCCTTGGGTGATTGCCACCCGCAGCCGCATTGGTGTGTCGTCCAGAAAATAGCCTATCGCGTCCCCTTGCGACAGCAATCGCCCGTTCAGAGATTGCGGATTGGGGATCAGGACTTGCCCGTCGCCTTGGGCGCGAATGACCAGACTGTCAGCGCGCTGTTGGGTATCGGCCAACTGGCCTTCGATCAGCGCGATCTGGTCGCGGTAAACATCGGTCAGCACCTGATCAATCAACAGGACCGAGTTCAGCCGCAACTGCGCCTCTTGCAGACGTGCGCGGGTCAGTTTGGCTTGCGATGCCAAGGCGGGTTCGTCCAATTCGAAAAGCGCGTCGCCGGCGCTGACATCACGAAATTCCGCAGGTGCCTGATTCATAAAGCCGTTGGTTTGGGTGCGCACAAATGCTTGGGGTTCAAGCCAGACAACGCCGGTGGCTGTCGTCGCATAGGGCAGGGGGATCAGGGCAAAAAAGCTGACAAGTGCGGCAAGACCTGCCCCCACGCCAATCAGGATCGGTTTGCGTTTATGGCGCAGTTTCGGGCTTGCCACCAAGAACTTGATGCCGCTGCCCAATGGCTTGACGAAGGTATTTCCAAGCGCCCAGATCGCCAGCAAAATTCCGACGATAAAGAATTTCGACGCAATAAACGCGGCAATCGCGAAGGCGATAAATATCCGGTAGATGAAGGCAAAGATCGCGTAAAAGAACAGCCACTTGCGTTCGCCTTTTGCCCTGACCGGATTTTCCGGATCTTTGAGGCGCAAAAGATAGCGTTGGCACAGATACCAGAAGTATTGGTTGGACCGCTGGCCCAAACCCGGGATCTCAATCACGTCGGCAAAGACAAAGTAGCCGTCAAAGCGCAAAAGCGGGTTACCGTTGAACAAAAGCGTGGAAATGCCGCCGATCATCATCAGGTTGAAAGCAAAGGCGCGGGCCAGGCCCGGCTCTGCGTTGAGCCAGAAAATCAGGGCAAGGGATGCGACCGCAAGTTCCACCATGATCCCCGCACCACCCACGACCGCGCGGCGCCATTTAGACGCGAACGCCGCCGAGGCGGATGCATCGACGTATGGCACGGGCATAAAGATCAGCAACATGATCCCGATTTCATGGACTTCGCCGCCCCAGACCTTGGTCGCGTAGGCGTGTCCCAATTCATGCGTGGCCTTCAGGACTGGATAGGCAAGTATCAGCAGGATAATGTTTTCCGCGGCCAGCACGCGGTCGACAAACCCTTCGGTCAGCAACTGCCAGTTCAGGATCATCAGCACGAAGCCTGTGCAGATGATCGCCAGCCAAACAAAGAACCCGAACCACGTGAACAGCGGACGCACGGCCCAGACGGTCCAGTTCAGAAAATTGTCGGGGTCCAGAATGGGCATCCGCAGAGCCAGCGGGTTCTTTAGCCGCGCCATCATCGTTTGCCGTTCCTGCGTGGCGTGACGCTCGCCGATTTCTTCGATGTTGGGCAGGTCGGTCGCGATCAGGTCGGCGCTATGCAGTTGCGACAGCAGGCGGATGACTTCGGACTGGGTGGGTGGCGCGTCCTCGAAATGATCGCATGCGGCCTCCCATAGTTGCCCGACGCTGCGTTTGCCGTTCATCATCGACAGGATGAAATTTGCCTGTGGTGTCACGCGGTGGTACTTGCCCGAGTGGTGGTCCTGCACAACATACCATGTGTCGCCACGAAAGACCTGCCGGTGGATATCGACCTGTCCGCGCAAGCGCGGCGTCAGGGGGGCAACGCGGTACCAATCGGCCGAGAGAAAGCTTTTGCTCATCTACCCACCCGGCCACATTTTCCATAGTTGCAGACGCGCCCAATCGGCTATTGGCCGCGTCCAAACGGCGATCAGCCGCTTTTCATCAATATCAATGCGGGCCGCGCCTTCCATGCCGGGACGCAAGGCAGAGATGTCGCCAGTCAGGTCGGCTTCGACGGTAAAGGTTGTTTGTCCTTCGCCGTAACTGGCCACGGGCGTGATTTTCGTCACGGTGATCGGCAGGCTGCGATCAGGCAGTGCCGTGACCCGCAGGCTTCCGGTTTGTCCGACGGACATATCCGTGATCCGGCGTTCGTCGACCTGAATTTCCACACGGAATTCGCCTTCGGGGGCAAGCGTGAAAAGCGGTTCCCCGCGCGACACGGATGATCCGATGGACTGGCTAAGGTCTCCGGCAATTACCAGACCGTCAAACGGTGCGGTAAGGCTGGCGCGCGATAGCTGTTCGTCGATCAGTTCGACCTGCGCATCGACTTGTTCGATCTGGTTCAGGCGAATGCGCGATTCAGTTCGGTTGCGTTCTGCAATCGCGCGATCATATTCAAACAGCTCGCGCTGGCGCTGTGTCACCAAGCGCAGCCGTTCGAGTGCCAGTTCACGGTCGTCGAGCTGCACCATAAGATCACCTGCGGCGACCAGATCGCCCGCACGCACAGGGGCTGCGGCGACAAAACCTTCGTAGGGGGCCACAATCGACCGTTGCTGCGCGCCCAGAACGGTCGCGGTGGCAGAGACCTGATCTGTTGTCTGTGCAAACCAGAAGAACACGGAAAGGCCAATCATTGCCGCGACGACCGTTTTGCGGGCCAGTTTCCCGGGCCCGAGCAATTCGCCCAGATGACGCCCAATGATGGAAAACAGTTTGGTAATCAGCCAGCGGTCATTCAACCGCTTTTCTTCAAGGATCGGGGCCAGAACGGTTGTTACCGCCTCGAGCATGTCAAGATCGTCTTGGGTAAAGGGCTGGCCCTTGGGCCGTTCGAAGGTCAGCGCGCCGACAAATTTGTCGGTGGCATAAAGCGGGGCGGTAAAGACCTGACCTGCCCCGTGTTTTTCCGTCAGACGTTCGTGGGCATGGGTGATAACCATGTCGTCCACGCCTTCATCGGGCCAAAGAACCGTCGCGCGCTGGTCAATCGCTTCGTCTTGGGCGGCGGCAAGCATCCGCATCATGCTCATGCGTTGCGAGAATTGTGCCGAATGGGACACCGCGCGAATTTTCGAATGCCGCAAGCCACGGAAGCCAAGCGAAACGCGGTCGCAATCAAAGCGGTTTGCAAGATCGGTGACGGCTGCTGTTGCCGCAGTCACAAAGCCGCGGCGTTCGGCGACGCCGACAATGGCGTTCAGCGCTTCGACGGCGCGGGCATATTGCGCGCGGGCCTCGACGGCGGCGACATTGCGGGCCAGATCACGCATCCACGCGCCGCCCCATTGCATCTGGCGCAATGTGGCCCGCAACTGCGTCTGATCCTGACCAAGTTGTTCAACGCCCAGAATACCGCGCGATTGGCCGTCAATAACGATGGGCAGCGCAATCGCTGACAGTTTCTGACCGGGGGCAGGGCCGCGCATGACCGCTTGGGTTTGGGTCATTGCTGCTTCGGCTGCCGAGATCAGACCGGGGCCGGGCCGCCGTTCTGTTGGCGCAATCGCGGTCAGCATCAAACGGCCACTATCAGGATCGGGCAACAGCACGACGCAGCATTCCGCGTTCAGACCGGCCTGTTCCAATGCGGACAGCATTGCGACCGTCCAGCCGGGGGCTGCCGCCTGCATGCTGCTGGTATCGCGCAGGCCTGCGAATGCCTCGGCCTTCGGGCTACCGACGCGCGCGGTTTGGAAATCTGCGCTGGTGTGATCGGCCATGGGCCTAGCCGTCGTCTGTATTCAGAACGCCGTGGCGCTGTTCATACTCGCGCAGCACATTGTTAAGGATGTTTGACAAACGCTTGGCCGCGAAAGGCGTCAGGATCATGCGATTGGTCAACTGAACCTTTACGGGGTCATCAGTTGACACATTCCACGTCCGGTTTGTGCCAAAGAACACTTCGATCTGCTCTTTGGTGCCTTGGATGTTCACGACGTTGGCAAAATTCGTTGCCATGTCGCTGTCATCCCAGACGACTGTAGATTTACGCTGGCCCGGTTCTAGCGGGCCAGTCGTTTTCAGTTTTTCATCCGCCATGTCACGCGCGTCTACTCTAATTTATGCCACGGTTGTGCGGCTTTGGCTTTTACGTTTCGCCTGCGAGCCCTTGAGCGCGGGAAGCGCTGCAAAGACGGCCGCACCGGAAAGTCCGGTGACTTCGACAACCGATCCATCAAGGATCCAGTCATCGCCATCAGGGTCAATGTCTATGTCTTGGCGACCTTCACGGTTTTCATGCAGATCGTCAATGATCCAAAGACCGCCAATTTCGTCGACATAGGCGAAAAGGTTGTTGTCCGCGTCGCGGAACTCCAACATCCCGCCAGCACCGCCGATTTGCGTGCCCGGTGCAGGTACAGCAAGTTCAAAGCTGTCTGTTTCCGGGTTGTAGACATAAGTCTTGACCGGATCGCCATCAGTGCTTGCCGGACCGACATCAATGGTGATCTCGCTCTCGGTAATTGCGCCAATCACACGCGCATAGCCCGGACGCTCTGCGCCACTGACCGCAGAGATCATCTGGTCGTTGCGGTTCGTGATATCGGACATGCCCGCGATAGAGACGGGCGACACGGCGTCAAAGCCGTAGTTGCCGGTCGCGGATGGCGCGAGCTGCTGACCTTGTGGCACGGGCACAATGCCGGCCACAGATTCGCCTGACGCACCACGACCCGGATAGCGGTTTTGACCAGCCTGCTTGGGGAATTCTTGCGAATCTTGCAGGACTGTGATGCCAAGTTCACCAAACGGTTCGCCGTTTTCGTAAAGCGTGATCGGCTGACCGCTGCTGTTCAAGGCAACTGGCGCATCGGCGGCCCGTGTCGGGTCAGCACCGTCGGCTGTTCCCAAGGCATAGAGATACGGCAGGATCACGGACGAGTAGTCGTTGATAACTGTCGGCTCACCCGCACTCTGGAATGGTGTGTAGTAAGAGTTGAACTCGCCACGCCAATCCAGCAGACGATCGCCCAATGTGTTGGCAATCAGGATGTCTTCGCCTGCACCACCGAATACGAAGTCCTCGTAAGAGATATCCGGATCAGCGGTATCGTTGGCGCCGTCGGCCCCGTCTTTCTGATCGTCGTCCGCATTCAGGTAGTCGTCGCCGTAGCCACCCCAAATCTGGTCACGGCCTGTACCGCCCATGATCGCATCATTGCCGATCGAGCCAAAGATCCGGTCATCACCGTCAGATGGCAAACCGTTTTCGGAGCGTGGATCGACCTGACCTTCGGTTGGATCGAAGTTGAGGAAGAAGTTCGCCTCGCCGATTGTGATCTTGTCGCGTGGATCGTCCGGATTGAAGAACGGCATCAGCGGTGTCTCTGGTCCCGCGGCCTTGTTGTAGGCAAGCACGTTGCCGTTTTCATAATTGAACGGCGCATCGAAGCTGATCAACTGACCCAGCAGATCGCGCGGGTTGTCGGCGCTTGCCAAGGCTTCTGCCCCGGAAATTGCATCGTCACCCACACCACCGTGCAAGAAGTCGTCACCCCAACCACCGTAAATGATGTCGTCGGCTTGGGTCGCGTCCCAATACCGGTCGTCATCGTCGGCGGGGTTCGTGCTGAACGGTGTCAGGTTCACGGTCTTGACCAACTGCTGGTCCACATTGATCACGGTCCGCAGTGCTTCGTTTTCGTCCGCGATGATCAGCAGGTTCACCTGTTCCAACGCGGCGATACCAAAGAGGTCTTCGCCGTATGCAGTTGAATTGCGGCTTGTCATGATCCGGCCATCGTCGCCGATCACGCCGTCAACACCTGTGCCGCCCGAGATCCACTCGTGGCCCCAGCCGCCGATGATGTCGTCGTTCTGCGCGTCACCGAACAGAATATCCGAACCCGTACCACCGTAGATGGTGTCATCGCCGCTTTCGCCGTGGATTTCATCGCCTGCGCCGTTGTCGTCTAGCAAGGCAGACGGGTTCAGGTCCGGACCACCGACAGAGTAGTCAAGCAGCGATACCGCACGCGGGATCAAACGCAGCTCTGTGTCGTAGGTGTCGTAGTTGAAGGTCAGATAGCCACCCTCAACCGCGTCAACCAGACGGTAGATGTTGCCGTTGTCGCCGACGATTGTGTCCGCGTCGCGGGCGTGGCCTTCGCCGGATTCGTCGCCCAGGTTGTTGCGGCTGCCATCGGTACCCGCACCACCAAAGATCATGTCGGCCCCGTCAGGGCGATTTGTCTCGGCACCACTCAGACCGGCAAACATGTCGGAGGATCCACCGACGATGTCGTCCTGACCAAGGTTACCAAAGATGGTGTCTTCGCCACCGTTGCCTTCGATGTAGTCATCGCCGTCACGGCCCGCGCCAAGGAAGTCCTCGACCGAAGCGTTGATGCTGAGCAGGCTTGTGTTGATGTCGCGCATTGCGCCGACTTTCAGTGCCGTTACATCAGCAGCGTCCCAATCAGCCACACCGTTTTCGTTAAAGTCGATCGTGCCGTCACCTTGAATGGTGTCGTTGCCCAGTTGACCAAAGATCATGTCGTCTTCGGCGCCACCGGCGATGTAGTCATCACCATACTCTAGCGGGCTTTCGCTGTCGGAATGATCGAAGATCGTGATCAGACGTTGTGCTGTGCCGTCAGCGTTCGCTTGCGCGTCGCCAGTGACCAAGGCAACACCGTCATCAACGCCGATTGTCACGCCGTAGATTTCAGAGCCGGAAAGCGCGCGCATCCGTGGATCGTTTGCCGCGAATGTCCGTGCAATCATGCCGTTGTCGCCAAGGATCACATCGTCACCTGCGCCACCGTCGATTGCGTCGCCGGTATCATGCGCAAGCGCACCGTTCTGGTCGGTATCCACGTTGTGACCGCCGATGATGTCATCGTCGCCCGCGTCACCAAAGATGGTGTCGCGTCCGATTTGACCAAGGATATAGTCATCGCCTGACCCACCCGAGATATGATCATCACCACCCAGCGATGCCGGATCAGTCGAGATCGACTGGAAGCTGAACGCCGCGTCTGGTCCCAGTGGCATGTCTTGTGGCCGGATCAGACCGTTCACAGTGGCATGGTCACCAAAGATCAGGTCATTGTCCGCGCCACCGTCGATAACGTCGCCGCCGGTACCTGCAAGGATGATATCGTTGCCTGCACCTGCGGTGATGATGTCATCGCCGCCTTCGACTTCGTCTGTCGAAGTGATTTCTGATGCGTATTCAGCGCCGTTATCGCGGGTGAAGCTGATAAAGCCGTGATCACCCAGCAGGATGTCCGCGCCGTCATAAAGCCCGATACCTTCGCCGTTGTTGGACGTGATCGTATCAGCGCCCGCGCCCGCCAGAATGATATCGCTGCCCAGACCGGTCAGGATCATATCACCTGCACCCAGTTCGGCATCGACTGTTTCAATCGTGCTAAGCGTGATCGGGCGTCCCTGTCCATCGACGGGGGCCTGATCAAGGCCGACAATCCGGCCATTGTCACCAAGGACGATGTTGTTGCCGCCCGTGTCGGTCAGAATATCGGCACCTTCGCCCAACAGGATGACGTCGCCGCCGGACCCTGTGGTGACTGTGTCGATATCGCCGATTGAATTGGCGGTTGTTTCAACCAGTGTCAGATGCGCGGTCGCCGAACCTGCTTCGGTGTTCTGCACGATCTTGCCGTTGTCGCCGATGATGACGTCGTCACCGTCCACGAACATACCAGCCGTGATGATGGTTGTATCAATCGTGTCGGCACCAAAGCCACCAATCACGGTCGATGCACCCAAGCCAAGCTTGATATCGTCGGCGTCGCCGACTGTCGCGCTCATGGAACGTGCGCTTGTCATCGTGATCAGTGCTTGTGTCGCAAGGATCATGCCTGTTGCCGCACCTGTCAGCGCGCCACTGTCGCCAAAGACGATGTGATTGCCTGCGCCAATGTCGATGTCATCCTGACCTGCGCCGCCGACAACGATGCTGCCACCATTGCCAAGTGTGATGAAGTCGCCGTCACCCACGCTGGACTGGTAGGACCGCACGAGGTCGGCCACTTGGGTGCCGTCTGCCTCTGGTGTGCGGAACTGGATCAGTCCGCCGTCGCCCATGACAATGTCACGTCCGCCGGTGCTGTCGATATCGTCGCTGCCAACGCCGCCGATAATGATATCGTCGTCGCTGCCGGTTTCGATGATGTCGCCTGCGCCGTAGGCCTGACTTGTGGACAGGATCTGGTCGATTGCCAGTGCCACACCAGCCGCCTGGCCAGTGTCTTTGCCGGTGATGACGCCATTGTCGCCGATGACGACGTTGTCGCCTTCGCCTGCATCAATCGTATCGCTGCCAACGCCACCGATAATCACATCGACGCCTGCGCCGCTGGTGATTGTATCGTTGTTGCCCAATGCCTCGGCCAGAGACCCGATCCCGTCGATGTCCGACAGATCGCCGTCAAGGCTGACGAAATCGACATAGCCGTGGTCACCGATCAGGACGTTGTTGCCGCCGACAACCGTGATGACGTCCAGTCCAAGACCGCCGATGATCACATCATTGCCGGAACCGGTGTCAATCGCGTCGTTGCCGCCTTGATCGAAGGTTGTGCTTTGGATGCGCGTCACTTGTCCGGTTGTCGCCAAGCGCAATGTACCCGCAGCCTGATAGATCAGACCGTAGTCGCCAAGGATGATGTTGTTGCCTTCGCCACCGTCGATGATGTCGTTGCCCGCCGCGCGGGTGTCCGCACTGCGATACTGCGGATCAAGATCAACCGAGTTGTCGACGTCCAGTGCGCGGGTCGCCAGATCAACGCTAAAGCC
>CBDTYC010000010.1:0-18892 GCA_965364495.1 uncultured Yoonia sp.
CCTTCGGCATTCATACGTGCGATCAACTCGTCCGCGTTACCCTCGATCCGGTTGACCACGATGCCGGTCTGATCGGTAAAGTCGGTATAAAGCCGCTCGTCCGTATCGTAATGGCGCGACGAATAGAGGTTTACTTCACCAACATGGCTTTCGGCCTGAACTGCCGTTGCAACCGACATAATCGCCGTAGTGATCGCGAGTGCATTTTTGAGGGACTTACCCATCTTATCGTTCCTTGAGGTTAACATGATTCATAGCGGGAACCTGACAAAAAAAATCGGGATTGGCAAGCATTCCTGATTGTTTTAGTATGTTAAATATTAAGGTACTGATATTAAGTAAAAATACCTACTTTCCCTTCCAGACAGGATCGCGTTTTTCGGCAAATGCTCGGGCGCCTTCAAGCTGATCCTCGGACCGGTAAAGCGTTTCGACAGTTGCGAACTGGCTTTTGGTGATCTTGTTCATCGCATCCTGGAACTTCATGTCCTCCGCTTCGCGCACGATTTCCTTGAGCGCGGCATAGACCAGCGGTGGACCTGATGCGATCAACGCTGCGGTTTTGCGCGCCTCTGCCAACAGCTGATCTGCAGGCACAACACGGTTGATCAATCCCCAGCGTGCGGCCTCTTCAGCGTCTAACCAACGACCGGTCAGCAACATCTCCATTGCGATATGATATGGGATTCGCTTGGGCAATTTCACCGATGCGGCATCCGCTACTGTACCGGACCTGATTTCCGGCAGCGCGAAACTGGCGTGTTCTGCGGCAAGCAGAATATCACCTGAAAGTGCAAGCTCTAACCCGCCACCGCAACAAATTCCGTTGATCGCCATGATCACCGGTTTGTTCAGCCCGCGTAATTCTTGCAGACCGCCAAAGCCGCCCCGTCCATAGTCACCATCGACCGCGTCACCGTCGGCTGCAGCCTTCAGGTCCCAACCGGGGCAAAAGAATTTATCGCCTGCAGCAGTGACCAATGCCACCCGCAGGTCTGGATCGTCGCGGAAGTCGGCAAAGACCTCGCCCATGATCCGGCTGGTTTCAAGGTCGATCGCGTTGGCCTTGGGGCGGTCCAGTGTGACCTCTAGGATGTGCCCGTCGCGTTTGGTTTTGATGGGACCGTCAGTCATGAGGTTCTCCTGTTATGATAAGTGCGTCCACTGCGACAGCCCCGTCAGGGCCGCAAATCAGCGGATTGATTTCGACTTCGCAAGGTGCGGTATCAAAGACGTAAGACTGCACCGCAAGGACAGTGCTGATTATCGCGCGGCGGTCAACCGACCTGCCACCGCGATAGCCGTCAAGCAGCGGCGCAATGCGCAGACTTTTCAGTGCCATGTCAATCATCGCTTCGTCGGCCGGCAAGATCAAATTCACCCTGTCCTGCAGTAGCTCTGTCAGGGTTCCGCCAGCAGCCAGCGTCAGAACATAACCGTGCGCGGGGTCTAGCACGACACCGATCAACAGTTCGGCGACCGCACCGGCAATCATTTGCTCGACAAGGAAACGATCGGCAGGCATCGCCTTTGCGGCGGCAAGAAGCGAGGCATGATCCTTGATTCCAACAACGACGGCACCTGCTTCGGTCTTATGTGCGACCCCCTCGCCTTTTAGTACAAGCGGAAAGCCGATCATGTCTGCCGCCTGAGCAAGTTCACTGGTGGCGCCAATGCGTTGCGACAGCGGGATCGTTACGCCGTAGCTGCCTAGGGCCGTTTTTGCTTCGGCCTCGGCCAATATCGCCGCCGGAATGACCCGCGGTGGCAGATAAGTTCTGGTGATCGCATTCTTTGTGTTGCCCAGAAATGCAGCGACCGCGATGGCCTCGAACGCTTCGGACATGCCACAGAACGGCATGATGCCGCGCGCCACCAACCTTTGGGACACATCTTCTGGGATATTGTCGATCAGCGACCCCAAGACCGCGATGGGCCGACCCGTTTGGTCTTGGGCACGGGCAACGGCATTCAGAACCAATTCCCAATCAGGCGATGTGCATCGATCGGGGCGGGGGAAATCAAGCACGACAACGCCCAACGCCACAAACGGCGTCATCATCGCCGCGAATGTTGCGGTCAGTGCGTCTTCTTTGCCCCAGATGAACGTGTGATAGTCCAGCGGGTTGGACAACGCGACCAGCGGCCCCAAAGTCGCGCGCAACTCTTGCACCTGCGCAGGGTTCAAGGGCGGGAAAGTCACCGGCGTCCCGACTGCGGCATCCGCCATCAGGCTTGCCTCTCCGCCGGAACAGGACATCGACGCAATCCTTGCAGACGCCAGCGGGCCAACAACATGAAGCAGCTTGAGCGTTTCCAGAAACGCTGACAGTGACGTCACCCTTCCGATCCCCAATCGCGCCAATAGTGCCGACGCCCCTGCATCGCTGCCCGCCAAAGAAGCCGTATGTGAAACTGCGGCTTTCTGGGCCTGCTCTGACTGGCCGATTTTCAGGGCAACGATAGGCTTGCCCAACCGCTTGGCCGTTGCCGCAAGATCCATAAAGGCCGACAGATCATCAATGCCTTCGATATGCAGGCCCAGCGCCGTGACTTTCGGGTTGGCAAGCAAGGCTTGGCCCACCTCGGAAAACCCTGTCTGCGCTTGGTTGCCGACAGTCACGACATAGGCAACCGGCAATCCGCGCGCCTGCATCGTCAAGTTGATCGCGACATTCGACGATTGCGTGATCAACGCCACGCCCGTTTCCGCACGCAGGCCCCCATGCTGGTCGGGCCACATCGCGACACCGTCAAGGTAGTTCAGAAAGCCGTAACAGTTTGGCCCGATGATCGGCATGTCCTGCGCAGCGTCCAGCAACGCGACCTGCAATCCCGCACCATCCGCGTCTTCGGCAGCGGCTTCGCTGAAGCCGGACGCAAAACAAATAGCGCCCCCCGCGCCCATGGCGGATAAATCGCGCACAACATCAATGGTCAGATGGCGATTGACCCCGATAAAGACCGCATCAGGTGGCGCAGGCAAATCGGATACATGCCGGAATGGCACAAGCCCTGCGATATCGGCCTTGGACGGATGCACAGCCCACAAATCACCGGAAAAGCCGATCTTCTGGCATTGCCGAAGAACCTCTGCGCCCCAGGCACCACCTCCGATGACAGCAATGGACCGGGGGCTAAACAGCCGTTGCAAACGCTCCATCAAGCACCCAAAGGACGCAAGAGTTCGCGGCTTATGATGTGCCGTTGGATCTCAGAGGTCCCGTCCCAAATCCGCTCCACGCGGGCGTCGCGCCAAAACCGTTCAATCGGAAAATCGCTCATCAAGCCCATGCCACCGTATATCTGCAACGTTCGATCCGTCACCCGCGCCAACATCTCGGTTGCGTAAACCTTGGCTGAGGCTATTTCACGGTTGGCGGGCAATCCTTCATCCAGACGCCAGGCAGCCGCGAGGGTGAGCATATCAGCAGCGTCAATTTCGGTGATCATGTCCGCAATCTGGAAGCTGACACCTTGGAACTTGCCAATCGGCTGTCCGAATTGCTTGCGTTCGGCGGCATAGCTTAGCGCATAGTCAAAACAACGCCGCGCGCGGCCAACCGACATCGTCGCAACCGTGATCCGTGTCGCATAAAGCCATTCGTTCATTACCGCAAAACCACCATCGACCTCGCCCAGCACTTGCGCGTCTGGCAGGCGGCAGTTGTCGAAATCCAGGATGCAGTTCTTATAGCCACGATGACTGACCGAGGCGTATCCGTCACGCACTTCAAAACCGGGCGTACCGCGGTCGACAAGAAATGTCGTAATCCGCTTTTTAGGGCCACGCGGGGTTTCATCGACGCCAGTCGCAACAAAAACAATGAAGAAATCGGCGTGATCCGCGCCCGAAATAAAGTGCTTTGACCCATTGAGGACCCAATCACCCCCGTCCCGCACGGCGCTGCATTTCATACCACGCACGTCGGATCCCGCGTCGGGTTCGGTCATAGCAAGCGCATCCATGCGTTCCCCCCGCACCGCAGGCAAAAGATAGCGTTCGCGCTGATCCCCCTCGCAGGCCATCAGGATGTTTTGCGGTCGTCCAAAAAAATGGTTAAGTGCCATCGACCCGCGCCCCAGTTCACGTTCGACCAGTGCGAAATCAACGTGGGACAGGCCGGCACCGCCGACATCTTCAGGAAAGTTGCAGGCATAGAAGCCCAGATCAATAGTCTTGCGCTTGATCTCGTCCGCAATTTCACTTGGTACTTCGCCGCTTCGCTCGACCGCATCCTCGTGTGGGTAAATCTCGTTCTCAACAAAACTACGGACAGTATCCACAATCATTTGCTGTTCGTCGGTCAGGCCAAACTGCATCACGTTCTCCGGTCAGGTGTTACAGGCAAAACCCTACGAACCGGTGTGGCGAAAGTCATGCAGAATTGCGCTAATTTCAAACCTATCTGCGACGCGGCCTTTGCCCCGCAATTCCGGCGGTGATAGGATATGCCCAACCAAAGAGGTACCAGCGTGATCGACACCTGCACACAGACCGTCAGTATACTTTATGCCATTATCTTTGGCGCAGGCGACGCATGCATCTTGCTGGACCTATGGTCGATCCTGTCTGCCTTTGGGGCGTTTATTGTTTTGGTCGTGATTGCGCAATTCGTTGCCCGCAAACTTTGGGCGCGGATTTCACGGCCAAATCCCGTTTTCACAGACCTGCACGACCCATCTGTGGACCACCCGATTGTGGATGATCCAAATTATAAGAACAGCGCTATCCGCTCGACCAAGCGCTAGATCTATCCGGCGGGACGGTTGTTGCCACCAATCGCTCTGGTCAAACGCGCCGCAGCGTCCATGACGTGGCCCGCAAGTGCGTCGATCCTGTCTTCGGTGATCCGCGTCGTCGGGCCAGAAACCGATATCCCAGCGACGACTTCGCCGAACACATTGAAGACTGGCGCTGCGATACAGCGCATACCGATATTACGTTCCTCGCCATCTATTGCGTATCCGCGCGCCTTGGCTGCATGCAGGTCGGCGATCATCGCATCGGGATCGGTCAGGGTGTAGGGAGTGTATTTTTCCAACTGACCTGCTGCCAAGACCTGCCGCTGACGCTTGTCGTCCATCCGACATAGCAAAGCCTTGCCGATTCCGGATGCATGCATCGCAGAGGCCGTTCCTGGCGGGAAAAAGGCGCGGATCGTCGCATGGGTTTCAACCTGCCCCAAGAAAAGGACCATACCGTCACGCTCGATGCCAAGATTTGCTGTCTCACCAGTTGCTTCCATCAGTTCGCGCATGATCGGGCGCGCGCGTTCAACCAACGACGTACGGCGCAAGAACTGCGAGCCTGTCAGGAACGCGGCAGGACCTATGCTCCAAATCTGGCTTTGCTCGTCAAAGTCCGCAAAGCCGCGACCCTGAAACGTGGTCAGCACACGGTAAACCGTTGCAGGGGACTGATCGAGCGCGCCTGCGATTTCGGACAATGTCCCCCCTTGCATCTCGCCCAACTGCACCAGGACTTCCAAGGCGCGATCAAGCGACTTGATGGTGTTTTGCGCACCCTTGTCGTCCCACGCCTTGGGCCTGCCACGGCCACGCTTTACCGTTTCTTCCATATTTTTTCCGTTTCTGAAATTTGATTTCATTTTATGAAAAAACCAACCCACTGACAACAAACAAATTTATACCCCAATCTATTTTTGAAAAATAATTTCAAAAAAATTGAGTGACTGTTTGGCCTCTGGCAAAACACACTCAACCCAATGGAGGATTGGTTATGAGCTTTCAGAACCCTGTATTTATTCCCGGCCCTACGAACATGCCTGAGGCAATTCGCAAAGCTTGCGATATGCCGACAATTGACCACCGCTCACCCTTGTTTGGTCAAATTCTGCACCCAGCCCGCGCCGGCGTTCAACAAATTCTGAAATCCGATACAGCCGAAGTGTTTATCTTTCCATCCACCGGCACCGGTGGCTGGGAAACGGCGCTGACAAATACGCTCTCGGCTGGTGACACTGTTCTCGCAGCACGCAACGGCATGTTCAGCCATCGCTGGATTGATATGTGCCTGCGTCACGGCCTGAACGTCGAAATCGTAGAGACACCTTGGGGCCACGGCATAGCTGCAGATCGTTACGAGGAAATCCTGGCCGCTGACAAAGGCCACAAGATCAAGGCTGTTCTGGCCACACACAACGAAACAGCAACGGGTGTAAAATCCGACATTGCAGCCGTGCGCCGTGCAATGGACACAGCCGGCCACCCTGCAATGCTGTTTGTGGATGGCGTAAGTTCGATCGGTTCTATGGATTTCCGTTTTGACGAATGGGGCGTCGATGCCGCCGTCACCGGTTCGCAGAAAGGCTTTATGTTGCCTGCGGGTCTGGCGATTGTTGGCTTTAGTCAACGCGCTATAGATGCATCGAAAACAGCCACACTCCCGCGCACGTTCTTTGACATCAACGACATGACCAAAGGCTACAACGCAGACGCCTTCCCCTATACGCCACCTGTTGGCTTGATGAACGGTTTGCTGTTGGCGACAGAGACGCTTCTCAAAGAAGGCCTCGAAAACGTCTTTGCGCGGCATACGCGGATTGCTTCTGGCATTCGGGCCGCCGTCCACGCTTGGGACCTTGAACTCTGCGCCGTGTCACGCGAAGTATATTCCGACACTGTCAGCGCGATCAAAACGCCTGAAGGGTTCAATGCGACCAAGATCGTGACGCTTGCCGCTGACAAATACGGCGTCGCCTTCGGCACCGGACTTGGCGAAGTCGCGGGCAAAGTTTTCCGTATCGGCCATTTAGGAAGCATGACTGATGTCATGGCCCTATCCGGTATCGCGACCGCTGAAATGTGCATGGTAGATCTCGGGCTGGATATTAAGCTCGGTTCCGGGGTTGCTGCGGCGCAGGACTACTATCGCAGCAGCATCTCTGTCCCGCTCAAAGTCGTAGCGTAGATGAAGGACGACAGCGAAATGTATATTCCAACCTATCAAGACGTCACCGAAGCCCACGCGCGGATCAAACCCTATATTCACCGCACCCCGGTGATGACCTCGACATATCTTAACGAGTTGACCGGCGCAGAGCTGTTCTTCAAGTGCGAGAACTTCCAGAAGGCGGGCGCATTCAAGGTTCGCGGTGCATGTAACGCAGTTTTTGGCCTGTCTGACGCAGACGCCGCGAAAGGTGTCTGCACCCATTCATCGGGCAATCACGCGCTGTCGCTGTCTTACGCAGCAGGTCGCAGGGGCATCCCCTGCAATGTCGTGATGCCGCGCACTGCGCCACAAGCGAAGAAAGACGCAGTGCGGGGATATGGCGGGATCATTACGGAATGCGAACCATCCACGACATCACGCGAAGCTGTGTTTGCTGGTGTTCAGGCTGAAACAGGTGGCAATTTTGTTCACCCCTACAATGACCCGCGGGTAATCGCCGGTCAGGGCACTTGTAGCAAAGAACTGTTGGAGCAGATGCAGCAAGAGCACGGCCATGGCCTTGACATGGTAGTCGCACCCATCGGCGGCGGTGGCATGATCTCTGGCACATGCCTCACGATCTCGAACCTTGCGCCGAACACGAAAATCTACGCGGCCGAACCCGAAGCGGTCATGGCTCCGGTTGGAGGCGGCGGCATGATCTCCGGCACCTGCCTGACGCTCTCCAACATCGCCCCCGAGGTGCAGATCATCGCCTCCGAACCGGAGCAGGCTGACGATGCGTACCGCAGTTTCAAAGCGGGTCACATCATCGCCGACGATGCGCCTGTGACAGTTGCGGACGGGCTTAAGGTGCCACTCAAGGAGCTGACTTGGCACTTTGTCAGCAACCACGTCACCGAGATTTTCACCGCTTCCGAGCAGGAAATCATCGATGCGATGAAACTGACGTGGCAACGCATGAAGATCGTGATGGAACCCAGCTGCGCCGTGCCGCTGGCGACGATCATAAAGAACCGTAAATTTTTCAAAGGAAAACGCGTTGGCGTCGTTGTGACCGGCGGTAACGTAGACCTCGACAAGCTGCCCTGGATGCAGGGTTAAGGGAGAAGAACCATGAACGATATGAGCAACCTCAAAGACCTCGAAGTCGGCTATGACGTCCCTGCCTTGCCCGGCATGGACGAAGCTGACATCGCAACACCATGCCTTGTGCTGGATCTGGACGCGTTAGAGCGGAACATCAAAAAGATGGGCGATTTCGCCAAGTCCCACGGCATGCGTCACCGCGTGCACGGCAAAATGCACAAATCTGTCGACGTCGCACTGCTGCAAGAAAAGCTGGGTGGTTCTGTCGGCGTGTGCTGCCAGAAAGTGTCCGAAGCCGAAGTGTTCGCCCGTGGCGGCATCAAGGATGTGCTGGTGTCCAACCAAGTGCGCCAGCCGGAAAAAATTGACCGCCTTGCCCGCCTGCCAAAGCTGGGCGCGCGTACCATCTGTTGTGTCGACGACATCGACAATGTGGCCGACCTGTCTGCCGCGGCAATAAAGCATGGCACACAGATTGAATGCCTTGTTGAAATCGACGTAGGCGCGGGCCGCTGTGGTGTGCAATACGGGCAGCCTGTTGTTGATCTGGCGAAAGCCATCGATGCCGCACCCGGCCTGAAATACGCTGGTATCCAAGCATATCAGGGCGCCATGCAGCACCTAGACAGCTATGAAGAACGTCAGGGCAAAACCCAGATCGCGATCAATCAGGTCGCCGAGACACTTGAGATGCTGAAAGCAGAGGGCATCGAAAGTGACATCGTCGGCGGTGGCGGCACAGGGTCTTACTATTTCGAAAGCGCCTCTGGTGTTTTCAACGAATTACAGTGTGGTTCCTATGCTTTCATGGACGCCGACTATGGCCGCATTCTTGATAAAGACGGAAACCGCATCGACAAAGGCGAATGGGAAAACGCGCTGTTCATCCTGACCTCGGTCATGAGCCACGCAAAAGCCGACAAAGCGATCGTCGATGCAGGTCTTAAGGCGCAATCCGTCGATAGCGGTCTGCCAACGATCTATGGCCGTACCGATGTGCAATACGTCAAATGTTCCGACGAGCACGGTGTTGTTGCCGACCCCGACGGTGTGTTGAAGGTCAATGACAAGCTGAAACTGGTTCCCGGTCACTGTGACCCGACCTGCAACGTGCATGACTGGTATGTCGGTGTCCGTAACGGCAAGGTCGAAACGCTGTGGCCGGTATCTGCCCGCGGAAAGGCATACTAAGCGACGGACCCTCCGGGGGAAGTTTATTTGGGAATAAGAAGTGAGGGTCGGTCGGTCAGACCGGCCCGTTTTGTAAGGAAAACCAAGATGATCATTGTCCCAGAAAAAGAGATCGCAGGCCTGCTGACCCGCGCCGAGGCATTTACCGCTGTCGAACAGGTATTCGCATCTATGTCCAAAGGCAGTGCGTATAACTTTCCAGTCATCCGTGAAGCGATCGGCCACGAAGACGCGCTTTACGGGTTCAAGGGCGGGTTCGATAAAGCAGGTATGGCACTGGGTTTGAAAGCCGGGGGCTATTGGCCGCACAATCTCGAGAAGCACGGCGAGATCAACCACCAGTCTACTGTCTTTTTGTTCGATCCAGACACTGGCAAGGTCAGTGCAATGGTCGGTGGCAATCTGTTGACCGCGTTGCGCACTGCTGCCGCGTCTTCGGTCTCGATCAAACATTTGGCCCGCAAGGATGCAAAGGTCATGGGCATGGTTGGTGCAGGTCATCAAGCGACATTCCAGTTGCGCGCAGCGCTTGAACAGCGTGAGTTCGAAAAGGTGATCGGCTGGAACTACCATCCTGAAATGCTGCCGAATATCGAGAAGATCGCGCATGAAGCGGGTGTTCCTTTCGAAGCGGTCGCGCTGGAAGGTATGGTGGAAGCCGACGTTGTGATTTCGATCACGTCGACCTTTGCGCCCACGATCATGGCCAAACACATCAGCCCCGGGACGCATATTGCCTGCATGGGCACCGACACCAAAGGAAAGCAAGAACTTGAAGCAGCGCTACTTGCCAAGGCCACCGTGTTCACCGACGAGGTTGCGCAGTCCATCAGCATTGGCGAGGCGCAGCATGCCATTGCGTCAGGCCTGATCAATGCAGCTGACGTCAATGAACTGGGCGCTGTCATCAACGGCACGCACCAAGGGCGCAGTTCGGATGACGAGATAACGTTGTTTGACGGAACCGGCGTCGGCTTGCAGGATCTTGCTGTCGCCGCAAGCATCGTCAAGCTGGCCGTGGAAAAAGGCGTCGCGACCGAAGTCGCGTTCTGAAACGAAAAAAGCCCCCGCAGCGCCTGCTGCGGGGGCTTTTCATTCCGTTTTACTATGCAGCGTTGTCTTCTTCGTCCTTAGGCAGGATCAGATTGAGAGAAATCGCCATCAATGCCGTTGGTGCAACTGCAGAAGTCGCCAGCGTCATCAAAACACCCGGCAAGTACTGCACCGCGGTTGGTACCAGATTCAGGCCCAGACCAAAGGTCAGCGAAACCGCGATAATGATCATTGTGCGGCGGGTCATCTTCTCTTCTGCGAGGACGTTCAGTCCTGCCGCTGCAACCATTCCAAACATCACGATGACACCACCACCTAGAACCGGCAAAGGCATCGACGCAATGATTGCTCCGATTTTGGGGATCAGGCCGCAAACGATCATGATCAGACCGGCGATTGTGACCACGTGACGTGACATGATACCGGTCATGCCGACAATGCCGACGTTCTGACTGAACGAAGTGTTTGGCAAACCGCCAAAGACACCCGCAACGGCTGTTCCCAGGCCATCAGCGAAAGTTGCTCCGGTGATTTCTTCATCTGTCGCTTCGCGGTTTGCACCTGCTTTGGTTGTCGCGGAAGCGTCGCCTACAGTTTCAATCGCAGAGACGACCGAGACCAGAGTGACGGCAATAACTGCGCCAAGGTTGAATTCAAACCCGTATGGCAGTGGCGTGATCGGCGTAATCCACGACGCGCTGCCGACCGGCGAGAAATTTACCATACCCAGCACGAATGCCAGCACATAGCCGGCAAGCAGACCCAACAAGATCGCCGCATTCGAAAGCGCGCCTTTCGTGAAGAACTTGAAACCAAGCGAGACGACAATCACCATCAAGGCCACTGACCAATGCTTGAGCGAGCCAAAGCTTTCTGCTTCCATCTGAAAGGATGCTGCGCCGCCAGCTGCGTATTTGATTGCAACGGGAATAAGGTAGAGACCGATAGCAAGGATCACCAGACCCGTAATCAGTGGCGGAAACAACCAGCGCAGGTTCTTGATGAATGCGCCCAAGGTGAAGTGCACCAGACCGCCAATGACACAGGCCGTCAGCGCCACGCTAAGACCCATGGTTGCCGCGACGCCCGCCAGAACTCCGACAAAGGCAAAGCTGGTGCCTTGCATAATAGGCAAACGCGACCCGATCGGTCCGATGCCGACAGTTTGGAAAAGTGTTGCAATACCTGCAAACAGCATTGCCATCTGGATCAGGTAAATCTGTTCTGCTCCGCCAAATGCAAGGCCTGCAGCGCCTGCGACTATGATGGAGGGTGTGACGTTCGAGGCGAACATCGCCAGCACGTGTTGCAGCCCTAGCGGGATCGCCTGCGCTATTGGTGGCGTCACATTTGGGTCGGAATATGAAGTATCTGTCATTGGTAGTCCCCTGTTGTTTGGCCGGTTCTTTGACCGGTCCGGCTTTTGTTATGAAGTCACGAGATAAGGCGTTTCGAAAACATGCTCCTCCAGATTTGATCCTGCACCGATCCTGTCGATCACGGCAAAGATGCCCGGACCTGACAAGGGCGTCAGTACCCCGTGCCATGTTCCGCGATGAAAGTTGATCCCCTCGCCCGGGGCGGTCAAGAACGCATATGGATGAAGATCAGCATCCGCCACGATCACCAGAAACGGGTCCATACTCAGCGGGATGAACGCCTGCGATCCGTCTGGGTGCCTTTCGACCATGTCGCAACGATAGGGCAGTTGGCGCAGTTGTGACTTGAACATGCTGATACCAACCCGTCCGTCACCCACATCGACCTTGGCCCGGTCATGGAAACGCCCGCAAAGGCCTGCGTTGATAACCTTGTCAGGATCACCGTCACAATTCAGCACATCCCCGAACGGCGCAAACGCAGTTGCCGTCAAAGGAGATATGCCGATTTCTCGGATCATCGCGGCAACATGTCTTTGAGGCGGTGCAGGGCGATCCGTTCGACCTGATAACAGGCGTGCGCGAATTCAGTATCGCGATCATTGCCCAAACGCGACTTAAACGCCGCTTGGATAGATGCTTTGTTGTGATCGCGGACCGCAATGATGAACGGAAAGCCGAATTTCTCATTGTAAGCCGCATTCTGCTCCGCGAACTTCGCCCGTTCTGCGTCAGTTAGGGCATCCAAGCCGACCGAAGCTTGCTCTGCTGTGCTTTCTGCGGTCAGGCGCTTGGCTGCAGCCAGTTTGCCTGCCAAATCCGGATGTGCCGTTAGAACGCCCAGTCGCTCTGCCTCGGACGCAGAGCGGAACATCCTTGCAAGCGCATTGTGAATACCGACGGCCGTATCATGCCCAGCGCCCAGTTCGAGAGCGTGCGCGCGCTCGGCGATCCAGGCGGAATGCTCGAACACGCCGCCGAATCTGGCGACAAAGCTATCCTTGTCCATCTGTGAAGGCCGCGCTGATCGCTTGTGCGGATGCGTGGCTGCCCAGTGATCCGCAATTTGGGCGCGGGTCGCGAACCAGACGTCTTCATGCCCTTGCGCGTATTCGATAAACTGGCGCAGTGCCTCTGCCCGCCCAGGACGGCCAATCAAGCGGCAGTGCAGGCCAATCGACATCATACGTCCGCCTTCCCGGTAAAGCGTATCGAAACTTGCCTTCAGGTACTCAAAGAATTGCGTGCCCGCGTTGAAACCCTGCGGGGTCGCAAAGCGCATGTCGTTGGCATCCAGTGTGTAAGGAACGATCAACTGATCGTGGCGACCGAATTCGGTCCAATAGGGCAAGTCATCGGCATAGCTGTCGGCGACATAGGCAAACTGGCCGGTTTCAGCCGCCAGACGCACAGTATTTGTCGAACAACGCCCGGTGTACCAACCGCGCGGTGGCGCGCCCACGACTTCGGTATGCAGGCGGATTGCTTCTTGCATGTCCGCACGCTCGACATCTTCGGGGGTGTCTTTGTATTCGATCCATTTCAGGCCATGGCTGGCGATTTCCCAGCCGGAATCTTTCATCGCGGCCACTTGTTCGGGCGCCCGCGCCAACGCGGTCGCAACGCCGTAGACCGTCACAGGCAGTTCTGACATCATCCGGTGCAAGCGCCAGAAACCGGCCCGCGCCCCATATTCATAGATTGATTCCATGTTCCAGTGACGTTGTCCCGGCCATGCCGCAGCGCCGACAATCTCGGACAGGAACGCCTCTGATGCGGCGTCACCATGCAGGACGTTGTTTTCGCCACCTTCTTCATAATTCAGCACAACTTGCACAGCGATACGCCCCCCGTTTGGCCAGGCGGCCTTTGGGGGTTGGGCACCATATCCCGACATGTCACGCGGATAGCGTTGCATTACTGCACTCCTCTTCATTTACACGTTAGCGTGAAAGATCATGTCCGTTTTTCAAAAAAATCACGAAGGACTTTGCGCCGCATGTATGGCTGTCGCGATCTTGGAAATCATGAAGTCCATAAACAAGCGGGTTTTAGGGTCTTGGTGGCGACGGTGTGTATAGAGACAGGCCATTTGCACAGGCACGGGCGGGGTCGCCTGTGCCACGGATACCAAAGCGCCCGACTTCAGGTGTTCGGCGACTTCGAAACGCGGCGCCATTGCAACCCCCTGCCCCGACAAAGCCCAGTCAATCAATACATCGCTATCGTCACATTCCAGACTGCCAGACACCCGAAACCGCTGTGGGCCTGCATCGGTGAGCAGGCTCCACTGGAATTCCATCGCACCGGGAAACCGCAGATTCAGGCACTGATGCTTGTCTTCAATCAGCGATTTTCCGTCCTTGGGGTGTCCATGCCCGGCGATGTAATCCGGAGCGGCGACCAAAACGCGTTCGACATCTGCAATCTTTTTCATACGCAGATTGCTGTCGGCGGGTTGCCCCAGATGAAACGCAACATCCAACCCTTCTGATGTCAGATCGACGTTGCGGTCTGTCAGGCGCAGGCGCACTTTCACCAGCGGATAGGCTTTTGTGAACGCCGGAACATGCGGCGCAATCAGGCGACGGCCAACACCCAAGGGGGCCGCGACATGCAATTGACCTTTGGGATTTTCGGTTAGTTCGGTGACTTGCGCCTCGGCATAATCCACTGATTCCAGCACCGAACAGGCCCCACCGTAGAACGCCTTGCCTTGCGCCGTAGGGGTTAGGCTGCGGGTAGTGCGCTGGAAAAGGCGCACGGACAGATGGTCCTCTAGCTGAGATATTCGCGCCGAGGTTACCGCCGGGGAAATACGCAAGTCACGTCCCGCCGCCGACATCGAACCAAGCTCATACACCCGCACAAAAGTTCTAATGTTATCAAGATACGACATTGTTCTGCAATTTTTGATAGAGCCTTTGAGTATCAGGGAATACAAGAAAACAAACGCGCTGGCTAGAGTGCTCGCCAAAGGAGACAATGATGTATGATATCGCTATTTTGTGGGACTGGTTGGCTTTTGCAGTGCGCTGGCTGCATGTAATCACGGCAATCGCCTGGATCGGGTCTTCGTTTTACTTCATCGCACTTGATCTGTCTCTGAACCGCGACATTGACGGTCCAGCAGACGGCGAAGAGTGGCAGGTTCACGGTGGCGGCTTCTATCACATCCAGAAATACCTCGTGGCACCCGCCGCAATGTCCGAGCATCTGACGTGGTTCAAATGGGAAAGCTATGCGACTTGGCTGTCAGGATTCGCGATGATTGCGGTCGTCTACTGGGTCGGCGCAGAGCTTTACCTCATCGACGCAGCCAAGGCCGACCTGAGTATCTTTCAAGGCATCCTTATTTCTGCGGCGTCGCTGGCAGCGGGTTGGGTGATCTATGACCAGCTGTGCAAATCCCGTCTGGGCGAGCAGCCTACGACATTGATGATCTTGCTGTTTGCCCTGCTGGTTGTGATGTCCTGGGGGTACAATCAGGTCTTTACCGGTCGGGCCGCATTGCTGCATTTGGGTGCTTTTACCGCGACAATCATGACAGCCAATGTGTTCTTTATCATCATGCCGAACCAACGGATTGTTGTTGCGGACCTGAAGGCAGGCCGCACGCCCGATCCGAAATACGGCAAGATTGCCAAGCTGCGTTCAACGCATAACAACTATCTCACGCTGCCCGTGATCTTCTTGATGTTGTCAAACCACTACCCCCTCGCCTTTGGGACCGAATTTGCATGGATTATTGCGGCCCTTGTGTTCTTGATGGGCGTCACGATCCGGCATTATTTCAACTCGATGCATGCCCGCAAAGGGCAGCCAAGCTGGACTTGGGCGGTCACGGTGATCTTGTTTATCATCATCGCATGGCTATCGACACACGCAGGGCACGACACTTACGAAGAAGCAGAGGCGCGCGATTTCACCCCATACGAGCAGCGCTTTGCATCAGCAGACGGCTTTGACGAGGCGCATGACATCGTGATTGGCCGCTGTTCCATGTGCCACGCCCGCGAACCGGTCTGGAACAACATGCAATGGGCACCGAAAGGCGTGTTTCTGGAAACCGAAGGCGACATCGCAAACCATGCGCGCCAGATCTACCTGCAAGCAGGCGTCAGCCATGCGATGCCACCGGCCAATATCACCAACATCGGGGATGCAGACCGCGCCACGCTTGTCGCTTGGTACCGTGCGGGCGAATAAAGCCTAGCTTGCGGCAGCCCGGATCGCGCGGATATTTTCGCCGTAAGGTGCCGGATTGTTGACCGAACCGCCACGGAACACCGCAGAGCCTGCGACAAGCACATCAGCACCAGCCGCCGCGACCAATGGCGCCGTTGTCGGATCAACGCCGCCATCAATCTCGATGTGGATTGGGCGGTCGCCGATCATGGCACGCAAGGTACGGACCTTTTCGACTTGGCTGTGAATGAACTTCTGCCCACCAAAGCCGGGGTTCACGGTCATCACACAGACCAGATCGACCATATCAAGCAATGTCTCGATCGAAGATGCAGGTGTGCCGGGGTTCAGCGCAACCCCTGCCTTGGCACCGGCGCCGCGGATCGCTTGCAATGTGCGGTGAATATGCGGGCCAGCTTCGACATGGGCGGTGATAATGTCCGCGCCAGCATTCGCGAATCCTTCGATGTAGGGATCAACAGGTGCGATCATCAGATGAACGTCCATGACGCCTTTGATGTGCGGACGGATCGCAGCGCAGGTTGCAGGCCCAAACGTGATGTTGGGGACGAAATGCCCATCCATGACATCGACATGGACCCAATCAGCACCTTGCGCTTCAATAGCTTCACACTCGGCCCCGAAGTTGGCAAAGTCGGCGGATAGGATCGATGGCGCGATTTTGATGGAACGGTCAAAAGTCATGATATACCTCAAACGAATTGTTGCGCAGGCGATACCCTGACGCGCGCAGTTTGTCACGTAGCGATGCATTTTCATGCTGCAGCGCAGCAAATTAGATGCTAGGTTGACGTCATGACCCAAATTCTTCGCCATCAGGATATTCTACGTGCCGGCGCCCAGTCACATCTGACACGGGCCACGCTGACACCGGCACGCCCGCGCGCACTGCATGGGCATGACTTTTTCGAGCTGTTCTGGGTGCAAAACGGCAAAGTGCGCCACCATCTGGAGGGCAAGACACTGCCCCTGAAAGAAGGCGACGTCGTATTCCTTCAACCCGGTCACACCCATGCGCTGCAAGGGCGCGGGGAACATGCCTTGGTAGTTTCAATCTGTTTTCATCCCCAGATGATCAAGGCGTTGGCAGACAGACATCCGGGCGTCGATGGCCACCTTTTCTGGTCTGCAAATGGGCCGGTGCAAGCGCATCGGGATATCCGGCAACTTGCGGCACTGAACCATGCGGCCGTCCAGCTAGAGCGCGGCTTAGGTGATACACTTGCAGCAGAGGCCTTCCTGCTGCCTCTTTGCGCCGACCTCACCGCCGAGGCCTTTGCCAAAGACGTGCCCACTTGGCTGGCGCAGGCGTGTATCGCGGCAAATGATCCTGCGGTGTTTCGCGACGGTTCTGCCGGATTGGTGGCGCGGGCCGGCAAGGCACACCCGCATGTCAGCCGGATGATGCGCAAATACCTTGGGCAAACACCTTCGGATTACGTGAACGCAATTCGTATGACACATGCGGCACGTGCCCTGACCACCGACAGCGAGGCAATCAGCGAAATTGCTGCTGAATGCGGCATTCCGAACATGTCACATTTCCATAAACTGTTTCGGGCCGCCTATGGCGTCACCCCTTTGCAATACAGACAAAAGCTACAGCGCGACGTGGTTCAGCCCAACTGACGCGAGGTCGCAGGGAACAGGCCGCGCGGCCCACCCGAAATAATTTGACCATTTGGACAAAACTTGCCAAGACATGACCAAAGTGCGACCCTGATCAGGTACCGCAGGAGGCTCCCTTGCAAACCACCCAATCCCCTACGCTGACCTCGTCACAATTGCCGCAACTTCACGAAGCACGCAACGAAGGCATGCCGCTTGATCTTGATTGGGTAATGGCCGTGCAGGCCAATACCTCTGCTATTGAACGGCGCGCGCAATCCTTGCCCGGACGGCGCAGCGTCAAGAAAGATTACCAAGCAGCATGGCTATGCAAGGCGATCAGCCTGATGGATCTGACCACCCTTTCGGGTGACGACAGCGAAGGGCGCGTGCGGCGTCTTTGCGCAAAAGCGCGCCAGCCCGTCGCACCCCATATTCTGCAAGCCCTTGGCATGGAAGGCCTGACCACCGGTGCGATTTGTGTCTACCACGACATGGTCGCAACTGCGGTTGACGCGCTGCAAGGCACCAACATTCCCGTGGCCGCGGTTTCCACAGGATTTCCGGCAGGACTGTCCCCTTTCCATCTACGTATCGCCGAAATCGGCGAAAGCGTCGCGGCGGGCGCTCAGGAGATCGACATTGTCATCAGCCGCCGCCACGTGCTGACCGGCAACTGGCAGGCGCTTTATGATGAAATGCGCGAAATGCGGGCCGCTTGCGGGGACGCGCATGTCAAAGCGATCCTTGCCACAGGCGAGCTTGGCACATTACGCAACGTGGCCCGCGCATCACTGGTTTGCATGATGGCGGGTGCCGATTTCATCAAGACATCCACCGGCAAAGAACCCGTGAACGCGACCCTGCCAGTTACCCTGACCATGGTCCGCGCTATTCGTGACTATCAGGACCGGACAGGCGTCAAGGTGGGCTATAAACCTGCTGGCGGCATTTCCAAAGCCAAGGACGCGCTGGTCTACCTGAGCCTGATCAAGGACGAACTTGGCGACCGCTGGTTACAGCCCGATCTTTTCCGCTTTGGCGCATCCAGCTTGCTGGGCGACATCGAACGGCAACTCGAACATCACGTCACGGGGGCCTATTCGGCGTCGTGGCGGCACGCGATTGGATAAACCATGACCATCAAAGACATCTTCGAATCCATGGACTACGGCCCTGCCCCCGAAAGCAGCGCCGAGGCTTTGGCTTGGCTGGCAGATAACGGCGGCATCGCAGGTCACTATATCAACGGGAAATGGGCCGCGCTGCGTGACGACTTTGCCACCACTAACCCCGCGACCGGCGTCAAATTGGCAGGTGTCACCAAAGGCACCGCAGAAGAAGTTGCATTGGCTGTTGCAGCCGCCCGCAAGGCGCAACCTGCTTGGGCCAAGTCGGGACATAAACTTGCCAGAGTTCTTTATGCGATTGCGCGCTTGATGCA
>CBDTYC010000011.1:0-18564 GCA_965364495.1 uncultured Yoonia sp.
CCGCCTGCGATACGGACAAGGTACTTGCGGGTGCCGTCCTCGGAAACCTGACGTGTGACAACCACTGGCAAAGCAATCACGAAATTTTCGGACAGCATCGTGCGATAATCTTTGGCCAAGTTGGTCATCTGCGCGAAATCGCGGGTGCCCCAGTGGTACAACCATTGCCAAATCTGGCCAACGCGCATCTTCGCTTGTTTTTCAGGGGTGCCCACAGCGATCAATGCTTCGCGCATCTGATCGCGTGACAAGCCAATCAGGTTCTGCGGACCCTCTGGCGCTTTGCGCGGAATGGTCAGCACGTCTTGCGTGATGGGGGCCTTGACGTCCATGTGCGTACTCTCAATTCAGGATTAGCCCTGCATATAAGAGAAAGAGGCGGCCTTCACAAGAAAGCCGCCTCAATACTTCAAGAGTGTGTAAGGTTTACCCTGCGCAGCGGCTCGCGGCCTCTTCGACGGCTGCGGTAAAGCCCAGCAAGCTGAATGTATCTTGGGTTTGGGTGCCACGACCCGAACGCGCGGTCAGCACAGCATTTGCGCCACGCTTCATAGCGGCAACAAAGTTCGCGTCTTCTTCGGGGCTGGCAGGCCATGCGGTTTCGCCTTGGGTGAACATCTGAAAGCTGGCGTCGCCGATTTGCACGCTGACAGTTGATTCTGATGCGAAAGGATAGCCACCTGTGAACATTACCTGACCATTCACATTCTCCGAGGGGCGGTAAAACACGATCAAGCGGATGTCACCGCGGCGCACGTCGACTGTATTTCCGTCTCGGGTGTTAAGCGTTTCCTTGGGTGCAGAAACCGCCCAGCATTCACTCGGGTCACTTTCTACAAAGACGCTCCAGTCAGTGCTTGCGGAAACGCGATTGCTGCTGTTCTCTTGTGCTGTGGCCGTCGTTGCGCAAAGCAGTGCGGCAGCAAAGCTAAATCTCATCAAAGAATTCAAAATCATCTTACAGCCTCCAAGCTGTCCGTGCCTCTGGAAACCCCGCCTCACCCTTGGTACATCTACCGGCACCTTTTGGGGTGGCGAGGCTTTGTTCAACTCGATATCCCACCCTTAACAAACAATAGCGCGCAGGGGAAAGCCCTCAAAACGGCTGTTGGCGTGATATCGCAAATGAATTTGACAATCCAACAAGGCGAAAAAATGGCAAATCCGGTAGATATGGTTGAAGTTTGGCGCGGTGGCCTGCTGGAAAACATTCATCGAGGTCACGCAGTTGTGTGCGATGATACCGGCCAGATCATCGAAAGCTGGGGCGATCCCGACTTGCTGATTTATCCGCGCTCGTCATGCAAAATGATCCAAGCCTTGCCTTTGGTGGATAGCGGTGCGGCGGATCGACTGACCGACCGGCATCTTGCGCTGGCCTCGTCTTCGCATAGCGCGGCAGCGATCCATACGGATTTCGTCGGTGACTGGCTCAACGATCTTGGGCTTTCTGATAGCGATTTCCGTTGTGGTCCTGCGATGCCGATGGATCAGGAGGCACGCTATGGATTGATCCGCGCCCATCAGGAACCCTGCCAAATCCATAACGAATGTTCGGGCAAACACGCAGGCTTTCTAACCTTGTCACAACATCTGGGCGGCGACGCCGACTACGAACTGATCGACCACCCGGTGCAAAAAGCAATCAAAGCGGCGTTCGAGGACGTGACCGGCGAAACCAGCCCCATGTACGGAATTGATGGTTGCTCTGCCCCTAATCACGCCTGCACCCTCCATGGGTTGGGTCGCGCGATGTCGTTCTATGCCACCGCCCATGACCGTACCGACATGCGCAGCAAAGCCGCCGCGCGCCTGACGCAAGCCATGGCAATCTGCCCCGAGTATGTCGCGGGCGAAGGCCGCACGTGCACAGGGTTGATGCGTGCGACAGGCAACAAGATCGCGATCAAAACAGGTGCCGACGGCGTTTTCGTCGCTATCGTGCCTGAAAGACGCATCGGTATTGCAATAAAGATGATGGATGGCGTCAATTACGCGCAAAACTGCGTGATTGCCGCTATTCTGGTGCGGCTTGGCCTGTTGGACCCCAAACACCCAGAGGCGATCTTGCGCATGAACCCGGCTATCAAGAATCGCCGCGACTTTGTCACCGGCTATTTGCGCCCTACATCCACCTTGCTTGACGCAACCTACAACCTGAGGTCCGCCTGATGCCCTTTACCCTTGCCACATGGAACATCAACTCTGTCCGCTTGCGCGAAGACATCGTCGTGCGCCTGATGCGGGACGAAGCGCCGGATGTCCTGTGTTTGCAGGAATGCAAAAGCCCTGTCGATCTGATCCCGCTGGCGCAGTTTCAGGCGCTGGGCTACACCCACATGGTTGCGCGCGGGCAAAAGGGCTATAACGGCGTCGCGATCTTTTCGAAAATCCCGATGGTCGAGGCAGGCGCGGAGGATTTCGCAAACCTTGGCCATGCACGGCATATCGCGGGCAAGCTGGAAAATGGCGTGACGATCCATAACCACTATGTGCCTGCAGGCGGCGATGTGGCGGACCGGACCGTGAATGAAAAATTCGGCCAGAAGCTGGATTATCTGACCGACATGCGCGACGCTTTTCATGCAGACAAACCGCAAAAGGCAATCCTTGTGGGTGACCTGAACATTGCGCCGCGCGAAGATGATGTATGGGATCACAAGAAACTGCTCAAAGTCGTCAGCCATACACCGATTGAAGTTGAACACTTCGCCGAGGTGATGGCTGCGGGTGATTGGTCTGATGTCACACGGGCCGATATTCCCGAAGGTTTGCTTTATAGCTGGTGGTCATACCGCGCAAAGGAATGGGATGCGGCAGACAAGGGACGCAGGCTTGATCATA
Organism: uncultured Yoonia sp.; assembly: GCA_965364495.1. Taxonomy (GTDB): domain Bacteria; phylum Pseudomonadota; class Alphaproteobacteria; order Rhodobacterales; family Rhodobacteraceae; genus Yoonia. The sequence goes on from CBDTYC010000011.1 coordinate 2,845, forward strand.
TTTGGGCGACACCTGACATCAAGAACGCCGCGCACGGCTCTCGGGTGTTGCGTGATGCCCGCGGTTGGGAAAAGCCAAGCGATCACGCGCCGGTTTTCGCGACTTTCGACCTGTAGGAGGCAGCGATGACAGCCGACAAAATGATGAACGCTTTGGTGCAGCTACAAGACGGCTATTCCGGCACACATTCCGGGCCGAACGTGGCTGACCTTACCCCGTTTTTGGCATATCAACACATTGCCGTGCCGACACCCGGTCCGGGACAGGCATTGATCAAGGTTCATTTGGCCGCAGTGAACCCATCCGACATTCATTTCATCAAGGGCGAGTACGGCCAGCCGCGGATCAAAGGTGTGCCCGCTGGTTTTGAGGCAGTGGGCGAGGTCGTTGCAGGCGACACGCCATTTTTAGGGCAACGTGTCAGCTTTTTCGCGACGGCATCCGGAGCGTGGGCGGACTATGCGCTGACCGATGCCAGCGGATTGGTGCCATGCCGCCCCGATCTGGCAGAAGTGGATGCGGCCGGGCTACTGGTCAACCCGCTAACCGCAATCGCAATGTTCGATCTGGTCAAAGAAAGCGGTGCCGACAGCTTTGTCCTGAATGCTGCCGGTTCGCAATTGGGCAAGCTCTTGATTGCCTTGGGGCGCGATCACGGTGTTAAGCCGATTGCCATTGTGCGCCGCGCAGCACAGGCCGAAGCCCTGAAAGCCTTGGGTGCTGCCGAAGTCGTCGTCTCTGGTGCTCCTGATGCGCAGGCTGTGGCAAAGGCCGCGATCAAAAGCCTCAAACCCCGCGTTCTGCTGGACGCGGTCGGGGACCAGTTTGCCGCGGACGTGTTCTTTGCAATGCCCAGTCATGCGCGTTGGGTGAACTACGGCAAGCTGTCAACGCAAGCACCTGCACTGACAGAGCTGGGCCAGCTGATTTTTCAGAACAAACAGATTGTCGGCTTTTGGCTGAGCCGTTGGATGAAGCAAGCTGATCCGGCGCGCATTCCCCAAGCGTTTGTGGAAATCCAAGAGCGATTTTCAAGCGGGGCATGGAAGACGGATGTCGCAGGGATTGTGCCGTTGGCGGATGCGATGACGACGCTTCCTGAAATCCTTGCCCTGCCTGACGGCAAGGCATTCATTGATCCACGGCAATAGCGACTGTTACTTCGGTGCATCGGTCTAGTGCATGGCCGGTTTTCCCCGCTTGCATCTGGCGTGCAAATCCGCGACAGCGCAGCCTTGTTTCATCGAATTGTTGAAAAACACCTGCGCCATTGCTAACTTAATATCAGGCCCTGCGCCGGGGTTATGACGGCGCACATTAAGGAGGACAATGAACTGTCTCTTTCCACACTGGCTGATGGATCAGCCAAAGTCGGAGCACGCACAATGAGCGCTCTGAATACCGCGACCAGCGAGGCCATTCTGGCTGCTGTTCTCAAATCCCTTGACGAAGACAAAGGCGAAGACATCGTGCAGATCAATCTGCGCGGTAAATCAGAGATTGGCGACTATATGGTCATCGCCTCTGGCCGTTCGACCCGTCAGGTTGCCGCAATGGCGGAAAAACTGTCCGAGCGCGTCAAGCACGAGTTCGGGATTGTTTCAAAGACCGAAGGCAAAGACACAGGCGACTGGGTCTTGATCGATACAGGCGACATCATTGTGCATATCTTCCGTCCGGAAGTGCGCGAGTTTTATCAGCTTGAAAAGATGTGGCAGCCCGGGTCGGCCGCTGCCGTCTGATGCGTGTGCAGATATGCGCTGTGGGCCGCTTGCGCAGCGGGCCCGAGCGTGACCTTTACAAAGACTACCTGACCCGGTTCGACCGGACCGGGCGCGCGCTGGCCCTTGGACCCGCGCAGTTGATCGAAGTCGAAGACAAAAAGGGCGGCGGGATGCCCGCCGAAGCGGCGTTGCTGCAACGTGCAATCCCCGATGGCGCATTGGTCTGTACCATGGACGAACGCGGTCGTGTGATGACCTCACCGGATTTCGCGCGACTTCTCGCCACGTGGCGCGACCAAGGCCGCCAAGACGTAAGCTTTGTAATCGGTGGCGCGGACGGAATTGACCCTGCGCTGCGCGACAGTGCCGATGCATCATTGAGCTTCGGCAAAATGGTTTGGCCGCATATGTTGGTCCGCGTGATGTTGGCAGAGCAGCTTTACCGTGCCGCCTCGATCCTGTCTGGCGGTCCTTATCATCGGGTCTAGGATGCCGCCGGTGCGCGTTCAATTAGCAAGATGATGAATTGCTTGGTTCCCCTGCCATGCCTGCTGCGCTAAACACAAATCAAACTTTGAAGGAGACCACCATGTCTGTGCCAAAACCCGTTGTACTGTGTATTCTGGATGGCTGGGGCTTGCGCGATACGGTCGAAGGCAACGCGCCGAAACAAGCCCATACCCCGAATTTTGACGCTGTTATGCAGGGCCCTCATGCCCAGTTGTTGACGCATGGACATGATGCCGGTTTGCCCGCAGGGCAGATGGGCAATTCCGAAGTCGGCCACACAAATATCGGTGCAGGCCGTATTGTGGCGATGGATCTGGGTCAGATCGAGCTATCAATCGAGGACGGTTCGTTCTTTCAAGCTGATGCACTGTTGCGCTTCATCGACAAAATGAAAGCAAGCGGTGGCGTGGCGCATCTGATGGGCGTCGTCTCGGATGGGGGTGTGCACGGTCATGTGGCGCATATCGTGGCCGCCGCCAAAGCAGTCATCGACGCCGGTGTGCCTGTTGTCATCCATGCAATTACTGACGGGCGCGATGTGGCACCTTCTTCTGCAAAAGAGTTCATGTCGGAATTTTTGACAGACCTGCCAGAGGCCGCCAAGGTTGTGACCGTGACTGGCCGCTACTATGCGCTTGACCGTGACAACCGTTGGGAACGGGTCGAGACGGCCTACAACGCGATGGTCAAAGGACAAGGCGCCGCCGCCGCAACCCCGCTTGCTGCGATTGACGCGGCCTATGACGCTGGCAAGACAGACGAATTCGTTCCGGCGACTGTGATTGGTGACTATGCCGGCTTTGCACAGGGCGACGGCCTTTTCTGTCTGAACTTCCGATCTGATCGTGCGCGCGAAATTCTGGCAGCAATCGCCGATCCTGAATTCGACGGTTTTGCCCGCGAAAAGCCTTCGCTTGCGGCGTTGCTGGGCATGGTGACCTATTCTGACCGGCATGACGCGTGGTTTGAAACGGTGTTTCCCAAGCGGGATATCCAGAACACATTGGGTGCATGGGTGGCCAAACACGGGTTGCGCCAGTTCCGTCTCGCTGAAACCGAGAAATATCCGCATGTTACGTTCTTTTTGAATGGCGGGATCGAAACGCCAGAGACAGGTGAGGATCGCTATATGGCGCCATCACCCAAAGTTGCGACCTACGATTTGCAGCCAGAAATGTCGTCTGGAGAGGTAACAGAGCAGTTCGTCAAAGCAATCGCTGCGGGATATGATCTGATCGTCACGAATTACGCCAATCCCGATATGGTCGGACACACAGGTGATCTTGGCGCAGCTATTCGGGCCTGCGAGGCTGTGGATGCAGGCTTGGGTCAGGTAATTGAGGCCTTGATTGCTTCAGGTGGTGCCATGATCGTGACTGCCGACCACGGCAATTGCGAGGTCATGATTGACCCTGAAACAGGCGGTCCACACACCGCACACACCATCAACCCCGTGCCGGTTGCTTTGGTCGGCGGGCCGGAAGGTGTAGCGCTGCGCGATGGGCGTCTTGCCGATCTTGCGCCAACACTGCTGGAGTTGATGGGGCTTGAGTTGCCTCCTGAAATGACCGGACGGAGCCTCATCGTTCGATGATCCGTACCGCGGCCATTTTGATTTGCCTCGCCTCGGCGGCGTTTGGTCAGCAAGCGGCGCAAGATGCAGTGGTGCAATTGCAGCAGGCACGCGCACAACTGGATGCCGCGGATGGCGCCTCTGACAGGATCGCGGCGCTGACGCAGGCCGTGCAAGCCTATGAGGCAGGGCTTTCGGCGATGCGTGCGGGTCAACGGGACCTTGCATTGCGCGAAGCGGCGCTGACAGAAGAACTGGCAGGCAAGCGCGAAGGGATGGGGCAGCTTTTGGGTGTACTGACAACGATTAGCCGCACGCCGCAGCCGGTCCAACGCGCCCATCCATCGGGGCCGTTGAATACGGTACGAGCGGGTATGCTGGTTGCAGATATCACACCTGCGCTAGAGGCCGAGACAGCAGAGCTGCGGGCAGTTCTGGCGCAAACGCGCGCCTTCCGGCAGGTTACGGCGGACGCTGCGACGACCTTGGCTGACGGGTTGCAAGAGGCGCAAACAGCGCGTGCAGCGTTGGGGCAGGCCATGTCCAATCGGGACACGCTGCCGTCACGATTTGCCGATGATCCTGTCCAAACGGCCCTATTGATCGCGAGCGCCCAAACGCTAGGCGAATTTGCGGCGCAAGTGGCAAGCGCGCGACCCGATCAAGCCACAACCTTGACCAAGTCGGGGAACCTGCCTTTGCCGGTGAGGGGGTATGTTTTGCCCGACGACGGGAGTGATCGCGCAGGCGTCCGCATTGCCGCGGCACCGCGTGCGCTTGTCACAGCACCGGCAGCAGCCACGATCCTGTTCAAGGGCCCCTTGCTGGATTACGGCACGGTTGTGATTCTTGAACCAGCAGTCGACGTCCTTTTCATTATGGCGGGCCTTGAAGAAGTCTTTGGACAGATCGGCGAAGTACTGGCCGAAGGTGCGCCAATTGGCTTGCTTGGGAACGACCAAACCTATGATGACGGTATTTTGACCGAAAACGATGGAATTGGGACGGGCGCGCGCGCGCAAACCCTTTATCTTGAGGTCAGAGACGGGCAAGGTCCGGTAAACCCTGACGCGTGGTTCGCGCTGGAGTAGACAAGGAAACGATATGAAAAAGATGCTTTTGGCTGCGACTTGCGGCGCTGTTCTTGGGCTTTTGGCCACCAGCCAGATCGCTGGTCCATTGCTGGCGCAAGAAGCGGAAGACACCACCAGTGTTTATGAACAGCTAGACCTGTTCGGTGACATCTTCGAGCGGATCAGATCAAGCTATGTCGAAGAAGTTGATGATGCCGACCTGATCGAAGCTGCGATCAACGGGATGCTGACGTCACTTGATCCGCATTCAAGCTATTTGTCGCCACGGGCAGCACAGCGCATGCGGGTCAGCACCTCGGGTGAATTTGGCGGGCTGGGTATCGAAGTGACGCAGGAAGAAGGCTGGGTCAAAGTTGTTTCACCAATGGATGGCACACCAGCGGATGCTGCGGGCATTCTGGCAGGTGATTTCATCACCGCCGTTGATGGCGAGAGCGTGCTTGGCTTGACATTGGATGAGGCCGTGCAATTGATGCGGGGCCCTGTCGGTGCAGAAATTATCGTGACGATTGTCCGTGAGGACGCGCCGGAACCTTTTGATGTCTCGATCATTCGCGACACGATCAAGCTGACTGCTGTGCGCAGCCGGACCGAAGGCAAAGCCGTGGTCTTGCGTGTGACCACGTTTAACGAACAAACATTCCCGAACCTGCGCGACGGGATCGCCGAGCAAGTCGAAGCCGCGGGCGGTTTTGACGAGGTTGACGGGATTGTTCTTGATCTGCGGAATAATCCGGGCGGATTGCTTAGTCAGGCAGTCTATGTCTCGGATGCGTTTCTGGAAGAGGGAGAGATTACCTCGACGCGCGGACGCTCTGCTGCGGATGGGGACAGGTTCAACGCCACGCCAGGCGATCTGGCCGAGGGCAAGCCGATTGTAGTGCTGATTAACGGTGGTTCCGCCTCTGCGTCTGAAATTGTCGCAGGTGCCTTGCAAGATCACCGCCGCGCGATTGTGGTCGGGACAAATTCATTCGGTAAAGGGTCTGTGCAGACGGTTGTACCGCTGCGCGGTGAGGGTGCAATGCGCCTGACAACTGCACGGTATTACACCCCGTCGGGTCGTTCGATCCAAGCCTTGGGCATCTCACCTGACATTATTGTGGAACAGCCACGCCGCGCTGTGGATGCAGAGACCGAGGAAGAAGAAACAAGTAACACACGCAGCGAAGCCGGACTGCGCGGATCGCTTGAGAACGACAGCCTGTCCGAAGATGAAATCCGCCAGATCGAAGAAGATCGTGCACGGGCACAAGCGGCGGCAGACCTGCGCGAAGATGATTATCAGCTGGCTTATGCGATTGATATTCTGAAGGGCCTTAACGCGCTTGGGCCAACAACACGGACAGACCGCTAGGCACTGAATGCGGGCAAGGTGGATGCCGTTCCACCTGCCCGACTGTCCGGCTAGACCTTCACGCGTTCGCTCTTGGGGTCATAGAAGGGCTTGAGTTGCGCTTCTGCCTGCACCCGCGTGCCCATCACGTCGATTTCGAAACGACTGGCAAGAAGCTCGGCCACGCTTTCGCCTTTGCAGGGCAAGTAACCCATGCCAATGGCAGCCCCCAAGTGATGCCCATAGCCACCTGACGACAGATAGCCCACAGTGGCACCATCACGCACGATCGGTTCGTTGTGATATAGCAGCGGCTCTGGGTCTGTCAGTTTGAACTGTACCAAGCGCTTTGTAAGGCCTTCATCGCGCTTGCGCAGCACGGCGTCCCGACCGATGAAATCGGGCTTGTCGGTCTTTACGGCAAAGCCAAGTCCGGCCTCGAGTACGTGATCTTCGCAGGTAATATCGTGGCCAAAGTGGCGGAACCCTTTTTCCATGCGTGCAGCATCCATCATATGCATCCCGCAAAGCTTAAGCCCCATGTCCTTCCCTGCTGTGTGCAGTGTTTCAAACACATGTCCGGCCATATCAGAGGACATGTAGACCTCCCAACCCAGCTCGCCCACGTATGTGACGCGGTGCACACGGGCCAGCCCCATGCCGATTTCGATCTCTTGCGCGGTACCAAAAGGATTGGTGTCGTTGCCGAAATCCGCCGGAGAGACCATTTCCAATAGCTTGCGGCTATTTGGCCCCATCACAGCCAAAACGCCTTCGCCCGCCGTGACATCCGTGATGACGACGTTGAAATCGCCTTGATTGCGTTGCATCCAGACCTGATCGGCCTGTCGTGTCGCCGCAGGGGTGACGACCAGATAGCAGGTCTCTGACAGGCGGGTGACTGTCACGTCCGCCTCGATTCCTGCGCGGTTGTTCAGGAACTGCGTGTAGACGATCTTGCCCACCGGCACATCATAGTCGCCGCCGCCGATGTAGTTCATAAAGGCCATTGCGTCGCGACCCTCGACACGGATCTTTCCGAACGAGGACATATCGTACATGCCGACATTGGTGCGCACGGCTGCCAATTCCTGTGCGACATTGCCAAAGAAATTCTGCCGCTTCCACGAATAGGCGTATTCGGGTGTCTGGCCTGCATCAGCAAACCAGTTTGCTCGTTCCCATCCAGCCAATTCGCCCATGACGGCACCGTTATTCAACAAGTGCTGATGAAAAGGCGTCCGCCGGACCCCACGCGCTGTCGCCTTTTGACGGAACGGATAGTGATCGGCATAAAGCAGCCCCAACGTTTCCTTGGACCGTTCAAACAGATACGTCTTGTTGCCCTGAAATGGTTGCATCCGGCTGATATCGACATCGCCCAGATCAAAAGGCTTTTGTCCTGTATCCATCCACTGCGACAGGGCCATACCGGCACCACCGGCCGACTGGATCCCGATCGAGTTGAACCCCGCTGCGACCCAAACGTTGTCCATCTCGGGGGCAAGGCCAAGGTGATAGGCATCGTCGGGGGTAAAGCTTTCGGGGCCGTTAAAGAACGTGTGGATACCCGCTTCGGCGAGCATCGGCATGCGATTGACCGCGGACTCCAGAATTGGTTCAAAGTGGTCGAAATCCTCGGGCAGCTGGTCGAACTCGAAATCCTCGGGGATGCCTTTCATCGCCCAAGGCTTCGCGTTGGGTTCAAATGCACCAAGCAGCATCTTTCCAGCGTCTTCTTTGTAGTAGGCACATTCGTCCGGTACGCGCAGCACAGGCATTTGGGTCAGGCCTGCGATGGCTTCTGTGACGATGTAGAAGTGCTCGCACGCGTGCAGCGGCACGTTGATACCTGCCATGCGACCGACCTCGTGACCCCACATGCCTGCGCAATTCACGATCATGTCACAGGTCATCGTGCCGGTTTCGCCGCCAGCTTCCCATTCGACCGAGTGCACGCGGCGGCTGGCCTTGTTGATCTTGGTGACCTTCGTTCGCTCTGCCACGACAGCACCGTTCATACGTGCGCCTTTGGCCAGTGCGAGCGCGATATTTGCCGGATCACCCTGACCGTCAAGCGGGAGATAAACTCCGGCTTTGACGCCTTCGATATTCAGATGTGCATAGCGTGCTTTTACCTCGTCAGGCGAGATTTCTTCGACGGCGACGCCAAATGCGCGCGCCATACCTGCTTGGCGGAAAATCTCTTCCTTGCGTTCGTCAGTCAGCGCGACAGTAATGGACCCGACCCGTTTGAAGCCGGTCGCAACGCCGGTTTCCTCTTCCAGATTGCCATAAAGTTCTTGGCTATACTTGGCGAGTTTGGTCATGTTCGCTGTCGCGCGCAGCTGTGCGATAAGGCCCGCTGCATGCCATGTCGTGCCAGAGGTCAGCTGTTTGCGTTCGAGCAGTACAACGTCTTTCCAGCCAAGCTTGGCCAAGTGATACGCAACAGAGCAACCGATAACACCGCCGCCGACAATAACAACGCGCGCGTGGGAGGGAAGTGTGGCCATGACGGGAAGGTCCTTTGGTCTAATCTACGGATCACTGTGCCCGCGTCGCTGCAATCGCAATGTTATATAAGCGCCATGATTGACGCAAAACCGTTATTTCGGCCGCCCTTTCTTGCGGGCAGAAACCGGTGTCATACCAAAAGCTTCGCGATAAATAGTTGTAAAGCCGCTCGGGAACCCGCAAGCCAACCCGATTTCATGGATGCGCATGTCTGTGTTCAACAAAAGGTTGTTGGCTTTGTTCAGCCGCAGGCCGCGATAATAACCGTTGGGAGTGGTGTTCATAATCCGGTTGAATTTCCGCTCAAGCGACCGTTTGGACACATTCGCCAGCGTCGCGATTTCACCGATAGGCAGCGGGAATTCCATATGGTCTTGCATCAGGGCGACGGCGACATCCAGCGCAGGTTCGCCTGTCGCTGTCACAGCCTGCCCGGAAAACGGCTGCAGCGTGTTGAAGTGCCGGATGCGTTCGTGCAGCAAGATTGCAGCAACCGTGGTCATAGTGCTGGCAGAGGCATGTTGGCTCGCTATCGCCAGTACGATGTCAAATGTCGCCCCCATGCCGGCGCAGGTGATGATTGCACCGCGATCAACCGCCAAGGTGGCCTTGGTGTCAAACAGGCCCAACCGTTCCATCAGAACGGTGCGGTTTTCCCAGTGAGTCGTATGTCCGTCCAGTGCCTTGTCATGTTCCGAGATATAGCGCGCGGCGGCCTCTGACAGCAGCACGACACGGGCTTGTCTGCTGGTGTAGTTCCCGATTGCATTGCCTAGCGAAAGCGCCGGAAGCGCCGGATTTGCATTGCCGAGTACAAATAGATAATCGGCATCCGGCCGGCTGGGCAGGGGGGTCGTATCAACACGCACAGCGCTGCTCGCGCTAATGACTCCCCCATTCGCAGACCGCACCGCCCATGCAAAGACAGGGGTAGTATTGATCCGGTTGGCAAGACGCAGAACTTCGACAATGCCCGCGAACTCTGTCAGGACAAAGTCGTCGGCGACGTAAATGTCAAAGTTCCATATCTTGCTCATGGCGTCACAATTTGGTGTCCTGCTGCAGCGATTGTTTCGGCCATTTTTGCGATATGGGATGGACCAACTTCGCAGCAACCTCCAACGATTGTCGCGCCTTGGCCGATCCATTTCATTGCAAAGGCAGCGTAGGCATCAGGGTCAAGGTCCTGGCGCGCAGTCAAGGCGTCGACCGTCGGCTTGCTTTCCAGAAAGGCAGGTGTGATTTTTGTAAAGCCATTCGCATAGGCACCAAACGGCAAGTCACCCTTTGCCAGTACATCCATTGAGGTCGATATCGCTTCGGGTGACGCGCAGTTGACAAGGATGGCTGCAGCCTTTCCTGCGGCAATTGGCAATACATCGGCAAGTGCCTCGCCAGAGCGCAAGCGCGTGCCGTCGCTGTCATCGACAGTCATGGCCAACCAGACAGGTTTTCCCGATGCTGCGGTGGCTTCCAAAATGGCCTTTGCATGGGCGATTGATGCCACGGTTTCGCAAATAATCAAATCGGTGTGCGGCGCGAGGATCGTCGCGATCTCGGCATAAAGTGGTACGGCAATGTCATGGCTGGGGTGAATATCGGGGCGGTAAGACGCGATTAGCGGGCCGATTGCACCTGCCAGCGCACCAGCACCGGCGGCCTCTTTGATGGCGGCCATGTGAAGTGCTTTGAACTGGTCCTCAAGACCCGTCCCTACTAGCCGGTCGTGGTGAATGGCGTAGGTATTCGTCGTATGCACCGTTGCGCCCGCATCGCGGTAATCGGCGTGGACCGCCGCAACCAAACCGGGGTGATCCAGCATCACTTGGGTCGACCAAAGCGGTGTCGGGTTGTCGCCCGCACGATGGACCAGTTCCTGCCCCATGCCGCCGTCAAGAAGGATGATATCTGTCATGGGTAGAGCGCTCCGAATTTGGCTTTGTAGGTTGCGATCATCTCTGCCTCGGTTGCGCCGTCGTCATAAGGCGGAGTCCAGATTTCGCTGGCCGAATGGATATTGATCGCAACGAGTGAATTGATGCGTGTAGCCAAACCGCCAAAGACATCAAGCCAAATCGGATGTTGTACGTTGAACCATTCAGATCCGTTCGGGTGCAAAACGGCTGTCCCCGCAACGCGCACAGCTTTGCGTTTGAACGGGTCGATGAAGTTTACTTCGATAGCTGGATTGGCAGTCAGGTTTTGCCGCGTACCGGGCGAACGGATATCGCCAAACGCAACCGTGTGATCATCAAGGACCAGGAAAGTCCCTTTTGGTGACACCGCTGGCGCACCATCCGGGGTCACTGTCGCCACAAACCCTAAGGGGAATGCGGCGATCAGGTCTTTCATCGGTTCTGTCAGCATCAGGCACGAATGCGGTCATTGGTCGGATCCCACAATGGCTGATCCTCTTGTACCGTCGCCGGATAGCGGGTCCCGTAGATGTCAATCGCGACCTTGGTGCCGGGCACTGCCAAATCGGTGCGCAACATCCCCAAGGCGATGGATTTATCGACGCGGTAACCCCATCCGCCTGATGTGGTTTCCCCCACCACTTCGTCGCCAGCCCAGACCGTTGACATATAAGGCGCGTCTGCGGGGCCGTGCGTATCAAGGGTCAATGTGACAAACCGCTTTGCGACGCCCGCCTGCTTTTGCGCCAAGAGTGCGGCTTTTCCCGGGAAGTCTTGGGGTTTGTCGAACTTGATAAACCGCTCTAGCCCACCTTCGAGCAAGGAGTAATCGGTGCTCAGATCGCCTTTCCATGCGCGGTACCCTTTTTCGAGGCGCAGCGCGTTCAGGGCAAACATACCAAATGGCACTGCACCCGCATTCAGCACTGCATCATAAAGCGCGGGCATATTTGCGTTTGCAGCATGGATTTCCCAACCCAACTCGCCTGCAAAGCTGACGCGGGCAAGTGCGCAATCGACACCAGCAACCTTGGCGGTCTGATGGGTTAGCCATCCCAAGGTCAAATCGGCATCGGTGCCCAGAGTGTCAAAAAGTGCGCGTGACTGCGGGCCAGTGACGATCAGTGTCGAGTATTCGGTCGTGTGGTCTGTCAGGGACAATCCGGCAGGCAAGTCATCGTTCAGCACGTCGAAGTCATGCCACTGGGCAGACGCGGCGGTGATCAGCGTGAAATGATCCTCGGCGTGACGCATCACTGACATCTCGGTCAGGATACGCCCGCGCGTGTCTGCGAAATACGCAAGGTTCATACGGCCGATTTTCGGCAACGCACCGGTAATCAGACCGCGCAAATACTCTGCGGCACCCTCGCCTGACAGGTTGAAACGCGAAAATCCGGGGAGATCCAAAACGCCTACTCCATCGCGCACGGCCTCGCATTCTTCTTTGACGCGGGGCTGCCATGGGCCGTTACGCTCCCATGTTTCGGTCGCCTCAATGGATGTGTCGTCGCCGTCTTTGGCGAACCAGTTTGCCCGCTCCCATCCGTTGTATGCACCCATCTGCCCGCCCAGCGCGCGCACTTTTGCATCAACCGGAGACAGTTTTTTATCGCGCCCAGCTGGCCACGCCTTATGCGGGAAATGCATGCCGTATTCGTGGCCATAGGTTTCCAGTGCCTTGGCAAGACAATGATCCTGATCGGTGTAGTCAGTATAGCGACGCGGATCGACGGCCCACATGTCCCATTCGGTCTGGCCATCTACGATCCATTCAGCGGCAACTTTGCCCGCGCCACCACCTTGGGTAATGCCGAAGGTAAAGACGCAAGCCTCAAAGGCGTTTTTCACGCCGGGCATCGGGCCAACCAATGGCAAACCGTCAGGTGCATAAGGGATCGGGCCGTTAATCACGCGACCGACGCCAGCAGTGCCAAGTAGCGGAACGCGGGCCATCGCATCTTCGATATACCACTCCAGCCGCTCGAGGTCGTCGGGGTAAAGCTGGAAGCTAAAGTCATCAGGTTGCGGGTCTTCAGGGGTGACCCAGTGGGCTTTGCAGTTGCGCTCGTATGGGCCAAGGTTGAGGCCGTTCTTGTCCTGACGCAGGTAATAGGACGAATCCACATCGCGCAGCAGGGGCACCTTGTGTCCGTTCTCTTCTGTCCATTTCTTCAGCTCGGGAATTTCTTCCGTCAGGAAATACTGGTGGGACATTGTCACCATTGGAACGGTCCGGCCACCATAGGGCTTGAACCATTCGCCTACGCGCTGGGCGTAATAACCGGCGGCGTTGACCACTTTCTCGCAGTCGATATCGCCCTTTTCGGTGTGAACGGTCCATGTGCCGTTCGGATGCTGGGTAACGCCCGTGGCGCTACAGAAACGTTCGAGTTTGGCGCCCATCTGGCGGGCACCTTTGGCAAGTGCTTGGGTCAACTGCGCGGGATCAATGTCGCCGTCGTCGGGATCGTAAAGCGTGCCTTCAAGATCATGGGTTTCAAGGAACGGGTACATTTCCTGCGCCTCGTCGGGCGTCATCATTTTCAGGTTCAGACCCTGATAGTTCGCCATGCTCATCGCACGCGCGAACTCCTGCATCCGCTCTTTCGAGTGCGCCAAGCGTATTGATCCGGTGACATGATAATTCATCGGGTAATCAACCTCGTCGGCCAACCCCTTATAAAGACCCAGCGAATAACGCTGCATGTTCATCACCGCCCATGATGTGCTGAATGACGGACAGTTACCGGCCGCATGCCATGTTGATCCGGCGGTCAATTCGTTCTTTTCCAGCAGTACACAATCCGTCCAGCCCTTCTTGGCAAGGTGATAGAGTGTCGAAACCCCAACAACACCGCCACCAATAATCACCACTCGCGCAGTCGTCGGAAAATCAGCCATGCTTTACGTTCTCTCTAGTCAGGGATGTGCGGTGCATCATCCGGTATCATGTAATAGTCGCCACAATCGGCGGTATAGATGTGTTTACCAGCCCGCATCGCGGTTGGCAGGTCAAGGCAACCTGCGGCAACGCCCATGTGATTTGCGCCATTCGGTTGATAAAACAGGCTAGACCCACACAGCCTGCAAAAGCCGCGCCGGCTGTCGGGCGACGACTGATACCACGTTAGCCCGTGATCTTCACTGAAAGTCAGGTCGGATGTTTCAGCCCTTGTCGCAGCCCAGTAGTGCCCGCTGGTGCGCCTGCACTGGCTGCAATGGCAGAACGTAACCGTGTCGCGGGCATTGGCCACTTCAAATGCAACTGCCCCGCATTCACATCGTCCGTGCACCATGCCTTTGCTGCCCTTAATAGATAGGAGGGGAGATTACCCAGACGATCTCGCAGGGTTCGTCATAAGGGTTGGACCATTGAAAGCTTTGCCCGCGCAACCGAAAGCTGTCGCCCGCAGAAAGCGAAAAATGGCGGCCATCAACGCTGATTTCGAAGCGGCCCTTGATCAGATAACACACTTCGTGGGTCGGTCGTTTCAGGGGTTCTTCCAGCCGCGAATGCGGCGCGAATGCAGAGTGGATCACTTCAAAATCATCGGTCAGATCCGGCGACAAGAGTCCCTCGATCATGCCCTTTGTGCGGCTCCCGATCGGGCGGCGCGCATCGGCACGCACGATCAGTCCTTCTTCGCCAAGATTGCCACCAACCTGCAAGAAGCTTGATATCGAGACATCCAGTATCTCTGCCATCCGCCCCAGATCCGAAATCGTTGCGTGCGATTTGTCGCGTTCAACCTGACTGAGCCAGCCAACCGAACGGCCCAACGCATCGGCTAGGTCAACCAGCGTCATTTTACGTGACTTGCGTAGCGCGCGAATATCAGCACCTAGCGACGGCACGACCCCTGTGTCATCGCGCATATTCGGTCCGTAAGATTCTCGCCCAAAAGATCATTTAACGCTGCTTCCGCTTGCTTCCAATTTTCTTGATGTCTCAATTTGGAGATCGTGCCACCTCAGGGCTTTTTTTCAAAGACATTTCTCAGAATCTCTTGAATTTGCGAGGCGTCGTTCTGGGTAAAGGCATCAGGCTGATCGCTATCGATGTCAAAAACAGCAATCAGCATGTTCCGGGCATCATAGACTGGCAGAACCAGTTCGGACTGGGTGCTGCTTGCGCAGGCAATATGGTCGGCAAATGCATTGACGTCCGGCACAAGCTGGATCTGGCCCGTCCGCGCAGCAGCCCCGCAGACCCCGCGCGAGAATGGGATTACAAGGCAGCCATGCCCCCCTTGGTAAGGCCCGATCTTGAGCATTTCAGGGCCAGTCACGCGGTAAAACCCTGTCCAGTCAAAGCGGTCATCAGCATGGTGCACCTCGCAGGCGACCGTGGCCATCAACGCAATCGGATCGTATTCGCCTTCGGTCAAGGCGCTGATTGTCTTGTGCAGGGTATCGTAGTCCACATTCATTGCGCGGTCCTTATTAGTCGTTGGTGCCTACAGTCAGCACGATCTTTCCAGTATAGGCTTTTTCGGCAAAGGTCGCTTGTGCCTGCGCGATGTCCTTCAAAGGAAATTGTGCGGCAATCAAAGGCTGGATGTCGCCGTTTTCGATCCTTTTGATCAGATTGCCAAAGACCTCGGGTTCCAGTGCTGTGCATCCGAAAAAGCTGAGGTCCTTAAGGTAGAGTGTGCGCACATCCAGATCGACAACAGGCCCGCCCACAGCGCCCGCAACGGCATAGCGGCCTTTGGGGCGCAAGACATCAAGCAGCGACGGAAACTTGTCGCCTGCGACCAGATCAAGGACCACATCGACGCTGGATTGCCCCACGACATCCACATAATCCGCATTGCGATCCACGGTGGTGGTCGCCCCAAGATCACGCAGGGATTGTGCCTTGGCGGGACTTGTCACAGCGATCACATTTGCGCCACGGGCCTTGGCCAGTTGCACTGCGGCCGACCCGACGCCACCGGATGCACCGGTGATCAAGACCGTCTCGCCCACAGTCACACCAGTGCGTGTCAGCATGTTTTCGGCTGTCGAGTATGAACAAGGAAACGAAGCTAATTCGATATCGCTG
>CBDTYC010000012.1:0-18496 GCA_965364495.1 uncultured Yoonia sp.
TGAACCCGAGCCTGAGCCTGAGCCAGAGCCAGAACCAGAGCCAGAGCCTGAGCCTGAGCCCGCGCGGTTTGAGGACGAAAAGGCGGAGCCCGAAAAGCCGGCAGAACC
This sequence comes from uncultured Yoonia sp., assembly GCA_965364495.1. GTDB lineage: Bacteria > Pseudomonadota > Alphaproteobacteria > Rhodobacterales > Rhodobacteraceae > Yoonia. Next base: position 109 of record CBDTYC010000012.1, read on the forward strand.
CGTCCAGTTTGACGTCGATCTGACGGCATCGTTGGATCAGGACATTCCTGATGCAGCATCAGAGAAGAAGGGTATTCTGGGCCGGCTCTTTGGTGGAAAGGAAGCCAAAACAGTCGTCAAGCGAACGCTCGATGACGACATGTTGGAGCAACTTGAGGAGTTGTTGATCACCGCTGACATGGGTGTCGATACGGCCTTGCGCGTGACTGCCAACATGGCCGAAGGCAACTTGGGCAAGCGGTTTTCAGTACCCGAGATCAAGATGCTCATGGCCAAAGAGATTAGCCGGATCATGGAACCTGTGGCGCGCCCAATGCCGCTTTATGCCAAAACGCCACAGGTTGTTTTGGTAGTCGGGGTCAACGGGTCCGGCAAAACCACGACGATTGGTAAGTTGGCAAGTCAGTTCAAGGCTGCTGGAAAATCTGTCGTTATAGCCGCGGGTGATACGTTCCGCGCCGCTGCGGTTGAGCAGTTGCAGGTTTGGGGCGATCGGGCCGGCGTTCCTGTTTTGACTGCACCGGAGGGGTCGGATCCGGCAAGTCTTGCGTTTGATGCGATGACGAAGGCACAGGCCGATGGTGCCGATCTTCTGATGATCGATACTGCGGGGCGTCTGCAAAATCGGGCTGATTTGATGGAAGAACTGGCCAAAATTGTGCGTGTAATCCGTAAGAAAGACCCTCAAGCACCGCATAATACGTTGCTGGTGCTGGATGCAACGACGGGTCAGAATGCCATACAGCAGGTGAAGGTTTTCCAAGAACTTTCTGATGTCTCGGGGCTGGTGATGACCAAATTGGACGGCACGGCCAAAGGCGGTGTGCTGGTCGCTTTGGCTGACAAGTTCGGTCTGCCGATCCATGCTATCGGGGTAGGCGAACAGATTGATGATCTGGCACCTTTTGATCCAGATGAGTTTGCAGCCGCATTGGTTGGCATTGACGGATGATGCGCACTTCTGGCGCTGCCGCGTAGACTGGACCCTGTTTTGAACGATTTGGGCCTATGGCTGGTTGATATCTCGGGCACGCCGGAAGGTGCGCGGCTTGCGACGATCCTTGCTTTGGTGTCCGCACTTGCACATGCTATCTTCGGGGCGCTGCAAAAGGGCCGCTATGATCCATGGCTGACGCGTGGTGCGATTGACGGCTGGTTGTTTGTCCTTTCGGCACCGATCGCGTTGTTTGTAGTCCCATGGCCCGATGCGATGACCGGTATTATTCTGGTCGGAGCGATTGTCGTGCATTTTGCCTACAAAGTGACGATGGCGCTCGCGTATGAACGCGCTGCATTTACCGTCGTTTATCCGGTTGTGCGTGGCACGGGCCCGTTGGTGACCGTTTTGGCGGCGTCTTTGTTTTTCGGCGAGCATTTCACCTTTGCGCAATGGGTCGGTGTTGCTTGTTTGTCAGGCGGGATATTGCTGCTGGCGGCGCGCAATTTGTCGGAAGAAACTGTCGATCCGCGCGCCCTGAAGCTGGGCCTTGTCTGGGCGCTGGCGGGTGGCTTTCTTGTTGCGGTTTACACGACGTATGATGCTTATGGCATTCGCCAATCGCCTGATCCTTTTACGTTTCTTGCATGGTTCTTCTTTGTGACGGCAATTGATTTCCCGATCCTTGCAACAGTTCGCTATCGCCGCATGCAGATACGTCCAGTTCTAGGGCCGTTGATCTGGCGGGGCTTGTTTGGTGCGTTGATTGCATGGGTCAGTTTTGGTGGTGTGCTAATGGCGACAAGACTGGACAAAGTAGGTGAGGCAGCGGTCCTGCGCGAGACATCGGTAGTTTTTGCCGCATTGATCGGTTGGTTCATCTTGGGTGAAAAGGTCGGACCACGCCGGTTGTTCCTGATGACCCTGGTTGCACTTGGCGCCATCATCGTGGAAACGGGAGGCTAAGGGAGATATCCATGGCTGAAAAGAAGATCAATCCGGTGTTAAAGCAGGTGCTAGAACTGGGGCCTACGCTCGCGTTTTTCCTGATCTACCTACGCATCAAGGAAGAAACTTATACATTTGGCGGCAACGACTACACTGGATTTATTGTGGCGGCTTTGGTCTTTGTGCCGATCTTGCTTGTCGCGATGGGGATTCTTTGGGTGTTGACCGGCAAGTTGAGCCGGATGCAGGTCTTTACGGCCTTCATGGTCATCTTTTTTGGTGGATTGACGGCCTATTTCAATGACGAACGCTTTTTCAAGATGAAGACCTCGATTGTGTATGGTTGCATGGCGACGCTTCTGGGTATTGGTTTGCTACGAGGGCAAAGTTATCTGCAATTTGTCATGGAAGAGTTCCTGCCGATGGAGCAGGAGGGCTGGATGATCTTTACGCGCCGTTTGTGCTATATGTTCTTTGCACTTGCGATCGCCAATGAAGTGATTTGGCGCACGCAATCGACCGATCTTTGGGTGAAGCTCGAAACATTCGCGTTTCCCGCAATCCTGTTCGTTTTCTTGTGGGTGCAAATCGTCGGGCTGCAGAAATATCTGATCGAGGAACCGCAAGACACTGCTGATTAACGCATCTCTGCAAACCCGAAACGGTTTGCACCGCGTTGGGGGTGTTTGCGCGCGTTGCACCGGTACCGCAATGTGTCGACTTGATGCTCTGTAATATGCGGGCGAAAGACGATGCCAACCTGATCCTGAACCGACCAGCGCACTATCGCCTCGACCCAATGCGATAATACATCAAGCTTTATCTTGTCCCCGCGACCAAGGCCGTGCAGCCCGTCTAGCCGTGCACCTGCACAATTGACGTCAAGGACATAGCCATTTTGACTACCGTTCGGTGCGCGCACCAGAATTGGAAAATGAGTTTGGTAACGATGTGGCCGATATAGCATTCCTGCATCTCGCATTTTGTCGAACAGGAATGACTTTACAGCTCAATACCTAAGGGACCGTTATGATTTCCCCTAAAATCCAAGACACTTTGTGGCCTTTCGTGGCAACGCGCTCATCCATTTGAACGGACAATTCGGCTGCCAACCGCAAATTGACATGGCAAGTCCGGTTATATCGTCCAACCTGCAAATGACCCCAAGGCAAAAAACCAACCGCGGCAACGCTGTTTGCGGATAGGTGCCGCGAAAGGTTGACGTGCTCGTGGTGTGGGCGTATTCCAATGGCGTGGCGATTTGTTACCGGATTGCGGGCCACGTTAAATATGCTGCTAAAGAGGGTTGCGGGTTTTTACACCTCGATACCTTTTCCCGGTGTCGGGGTTTTTTATTGCGCAATTGACGCGCGGGGAATGAACATGAAGACGTGGAAGAAACGCACAAAGGCCGTGCACACAGGTATCCGCCGTAGCCAGTATAACGAGGTCAGCGAAGCGATCTTTCTGACCCAAGGCTTTGTCTATGACACCGCCGAACAGGCAGAGGCGCGCTTTATCCAGTCCGGCGAGGACGAATTTATCTATGCCCGCTATGGCAACCCCACCGTCGCCATGTTCGAGGACCGGATTGCCGCTCTTGAAGGGGCAGAGGATGGTTTTGCGACCGCTTCGGGTATGGCCGCCGTCAATGGCGCGCTGACATCGATGTTGCGCGCGGGCGATCATGTTGTGTCTGCGCGCGCACTTTTCGGGTCCTGTCTGTATATTCTTGAAGAGGTCCTGACGCGCTACGGTGTCGAGGTGACCTTTGTTGACGGGACCGACCTTGCTGCTTGGAAGGCTGCAATCCGGCCAGATACCAAGGCAGTTTTCTTCGAAAGCATCTCGAACCCGACCCTTGAAGTGATTGATATCGCAGCTGTTTCAAAGCTGGCTCATGCGGTTGATGCGACTGTCATTGTGGATAATGTTTTTGCGACGCCTGTCTTTTCGGATGCCATCAATCAGGGTGCCGACGTCGTGGTTTATTCCGCGACCAAACATATTGACGGGCAGGGGCGCGCGCTGGGCGGTGTGATCCTTGGGACCAAGGCGTTCATCCGTGGCACCGTCGAACCTTACATGAAGCATACCGGTGGTTCCATGTCGCCCTTCACTGCCTGGATGATGCTGAAGGGACTAGAGACGATTGAGCTGCGGGTTCGTGCCCAAGCGGCAACTGCGCAGACAATTGCTGTGTCTCTTGAAGCGGACAGCGCTTTGCAGAATGTGATCTACCCGGGGTTGGCCAGCCACCCGCAAAACGCGTTGGTCCTGTCCCAGATGGGTGAGGGCGGAACTGTTTTGTCTATTGATGCAGGGACCCAAGAGGCCGCGTTTAAATTACTGAATACGCTGGAAATCTGGACGATCTCGAACAATCTGGGCGACGCCAAATCGATCGCCACCCATCCCGCAACGACGACGCACCAGCGCCTGTCGCCGGAAACCAAGGCGATGCTGGGTATCACACCGGGGCTAATCCGTCTTAGCGTGGGCCTCGAGGATCCGCAGGATTTGCTGGATGATCTGCGCGCCGCTATCGCGCAATTGTGAAGTGGTGACGCAGCCCGCAATAAGTGCTTTAGTCGGGGCGGCTTAGACGACTGGAAAGGCCACTTCGATGACTGATCCACGCAGCGATTTGCAACGTATCTATGCAGATATCATTGGAAACTCCGATGAGCTGCCCCATCTTGGGGTGTCTAACGCACCGATGGGGGGCACTGACATGAACATCCACTCGACCGACATGAGCCGCGAACCAACCCGCCAAGAAGCAGAGGCCGCATTGGCCCTTTTGCGCCGCTGGGCCGTCGATGTCACCGCCGAAGAAGTCGCAACACTGGACCCATTGGTATCGCGCCTGATTCCCGGCCAGGAAGTGTCGAACTATCCGGCACTGGCCCGCGCTTACCCCGAAGATTTCGAGGTTGATGATGCCTATAAGGCAACGATGCCGGACCTGCAAAACGGCCCCTCCAGCCTGATTCGTGGCGCACAGCAGCAAATTCAGCACGTGGGGATATCGAACTTTCGCTTGCCGATCCGTTTTCATACCCGTGAGAATGGCGATCTGACGCTCGAGACGTCAGTGACCGGCACGGTATCGCTTGAGGCCGAAAAAAAGGGCATCAACATGTCCCGCATCATGCGGACGTTCTACGAGCACGCGGAAGAAACCTTCAGCTTTGAAGTGATCGAACGGGCGCTTGATGCCTATAAGACCGATCTGGAAAGCTTTGATGCGCGCATCCAGATGCGCTTTAGCTTTCCGATGAAGGTGCAAAGCCTGCGTTCCGGCCTGTCGGGTTACCAGTATTACGATATCGCGCTCGAATTGGTCGAAAGCGCAGGAGTACGCAAGAAAATCGTCCACCTCGACTATGTCTATTCTTCGACATGCCCGTGTTCGCTCGAGTTATCGGAACACGCCCGCCAGTTCCGCGGGCAGTTGGCGACACCGCATTCACAGCGGTCGGTTGCACGTATTTCCGTCCTGCTCGAGGAGGGTGGCGATGTTTTGTGGGTCGAGGATCTGATCGACCGCGCCCGCGCCGCTGTTCCGACCGAAACCCAAGTTATGGTCAAGCGCGAGGACGAGCAGGCCTTCGCAGAGTTGAACGCGGCCAACCCGATCTTTGTTGAAGATGCGGCACGTCTGTTTACCGAGCAATTACAACTTGATACGCGCATTTCTGACTTTCGTGTGATTGCAAGTCATCAGGAAAGCCTGCACAGCCACGACGCAGTTTCAGTCTTGACCGAGGGTGAGACATTTGCAGCAGAAAGCCTTGATCCAAGGCTATTTGCGTCACTTTTTCACGTCGGCTGAGGATTCGCGCCCTTATGGCGCGAAAGTCACGTGAAATCCGGTTCAGGGACACTTCACAGTTTACGTTTACCCATAGCGGGGACGAAAGCGGGGTGCGGGCCTTGAACCTCTGGGTTCGCGGCACTAGCTTCGCGACAACCGATCCAACAGGACGCTCCAGTCCGAACATGAGGCGATACATATGCAAGACCCCGTCGAGACCTACATGAACCTAGTCCCAATGGTGGTCGAACAGACCGCACGTGGCGAACGCGCTTACGATATCTTCTCACGCTTGTTGAAAGAGCGGATTATTTTTGTAAACGGCCCTGTGCACGACGGAATGAGCCAGCTTGTCGTCGCGCAGTTGTTGCACCTCGAATCGGAGAACCCGAAAAAAGAGATCAGCATGTACATCAACAGCCCCGGTGGCGTGGTGACGTCTGGCCTGTCGATCTATGACACAATGCAATACATTCGCCCCAAGGTCAGCACGCTTGTGATTGGTCAGGCGGCGTCTATGGGATCGCTTTTGTTGACCGCTGGACACGAAGGCATGCGGTTCTCGTTGCCAAACAGCCGCGTGATGGTCCATCAGCCGTCCGGCGGCTATCAGGGGCAGGCGACGGACATTATGATCCATGCCGCAGAGACACAAAAACTAAAGACACGGTTGAATGAAATTTACGTGAAACATACCGGAAATTCGCTCAAGAAAGTCGAAGCCGGTCTGGAGCGTGACAACTTCATGTCCCCCGAAGAAGCCAAAGAATGGGGCCTGATCGACGAAATCGTCGAAAACCGCACAAAAGCGGAAAGCTAATCTATTTACCGCGATCGCCTGGATGAAACGCGGCTTTCGCCGCGTTTTTTCATGGGCTTGGTGTTTCGATGCAGGCGTTCCAGCCCGTTTATGGCTTTGTTAAGGTCATTGTGCGTATGGTCATTTTGACATTGTGGACCTTGGCGGGCTGTCTTAGTGTTGGGACCAACACAGTCTAATTGATGTTTTATAAGGGCAATCTGCCCAGAGGTTTGAGATGGCGACGACAGGCAGCACCGACAGTAAAAATACCCTCTACTGCAGTTTCTGCGGAAAAAGCCAACACGAGGTGCGCAAGCTTATTGCGGGTCCAACAGTGTTCATCTGTGATGAATGCGTTGAATTGTGCATGGATATCATTCGCGAAGAAACCAAAACTGCGGGCCTGAAAGCCGGTGAAGGCGTCCCAACCCCGTCCGAGATTTGTGGCGTTCTGGACGATTATGTCATCGGCCAAGTCCACGCAAAGCGCGTTTTGTCTGTTGCCGTACATAACCACTACAAGCGCCTGAACCACGCTGAAAAGTCCGATATTGAACTGGCGAAATCCAACATCATGCTGATCGGACCGACTGGTTGTGGCAAGACGTTGCTGGCACAGACTTTGGCGCGGATTCTGGATGTGCCATTCACGATGGCTGATGCAACGACATTGACCGAAGCTGGCTACGTCGGCGAAGATGTTGAAAACATTATTCTAAAGTTGCTGCAGTCGTCTGAATACAATGTCGAACGTGCGCAACGCGGCATCGTCTATATCGACGAGGTCGACAAGATTACCCGCAAATCCGATAACCCGTCCATCACACGTGACGTATCGGGTGAGGGTGTGCAGCAGGCCTTGCTGAAGATCATGGAAGGCACTGTGGCGTCGGTTCCACCGCAGGGTGGGCGCAAGCATCCGCAGCAGGAATTCCTGCAGGTTGATACGACGAATATTCTGTTTATCTGCGGCGGCGCATTTGCTGGTCTGGACAAGATCATCGCACAACGCGGCAAAGGCTCTGCAATGGGTTTTGGGGCGGATGTCCGCGAACCAGATGACCGTGGCGTCGGCGAGATTTTCTCGGACCTTGAGCCCGAGGACCTGCTGAAGTTTGGCTTGATCCCTGAATTTGTCGGGCGTCTGCCTGTTATTGCTACTCTGACTGACCTTGATGAAGATGCGCTTATCACGATCCTGACGCAGCCAAAGAACGCTTTGGTCAAACAGTACCAGCGTCTTTTTGACCTTGAGAACACCAAGCTGACGTTCACCGAAGACGCGCTAAGCGCAATCGCCAAGCGTGCGATTGATCGTAAGACAGGTGCGCGCGGTTTGCGGTCAATCATGGAAGACATCTTGCTCGATACCATGTTCGACCTGCCAGGTATGGATACGGTGACCGAAGTTGTGGTCAATGAAGAGGCGGTATTGTCCGATGTCGCCCCTTTGATGATCCACGACGACGGTAAGAAAAAAGAAGCGGCTACAGCCAGCTAATCCTATGACCGTTCGCCACATTAGCACCGGATCCCCGTTCGAAGAACAGATCGGCTACAGCCGTGCCGTCGTCGCTGACGGGTGGGTCTTCGTGGCCGGGACCACCGGTTATGATTACGTCAGCATGACAATGCCTGACAGCATTCAGGATCAAACAGCCAATGCCCTTGCGACCATTGCTAACGCGTTGGCGCAAGCAGGCAGCAGCTTGGATGATGTTGTGCGCGTGAATTATATTGTGCCGGACGCAAAAGAATGGCCTGCGTGCTGGCCGATCACAAGCAAAGCATTTGCACGGGCCAAACCCGCCGCGACGATGATTTCAGCGCAACTCCAGAACCCTGAAATGAAGATCGAAATCGAAGTGACGGCACGACTGCCCGTTTGAACCCACTGGACCTTTCAGGCCCTTTGGTGCATGCATAGGCAACAAAATCGGAGACGCGACATGGGCCTTGGTCATAACATCAAACGCATTTTCACATGGTGGGATGGTCAGTCATTTGGCACCCAACTTTGGACAAGCCGGAACGGCAAGAAGGTCGGTGAAGACGCGCAGGGCAACATCTACTATCAAAACGCCGATGATAGCCGTCGCTGGGTGATCTATAATGGCCAGAACGAAGCGTCACGCGTCAGCCCGGAATGGCATGGTTGGCTGCACCGGACATGGGATCAGGCCCCAACAGAGGCGCCTTTGCCGCACAAGGTTTGGGAAAAGCCCCATCAGGAAAATCTGACGGGTACCGTTGCTGCCTACGCGCCTGCCGGATCAATCAGACGCAGCGCGCCAGCCGAGCGCTCTGACTACGAGGCATGGTCACCGGAGTAAGGGATCAACCATGCGTTTCGTTCATGCCATTGCGACGTCGCTTGCGCTGCTTCCCGCTGATGCTGTGTTCGCGCAAGAGATCGTTACAACACCGCTGGATGAACTGCTCCTCGAGCTGGAAGAGGCCCCGCTGGACCCGCAAGGACCGACAGAGGCACCACAAATTGATGTTATGACAGGTCTGGGTGCGGAACTTCGTATCCTCGACAAGCTGACGGGTGCCGTCACTGATCTAAGCTTGCAACAAGGAGAGACCGCGCAACTGGGCTTTCTCTCGGTGGGGTTGATTGAATGTCGTTATCCCACGGACAACCCGTTTGGAGACGCCTTCGCTTACCTGCAGGTCCAAGATCGCAAAGAAGACGTCGAGCTTTTTTCAGGCTGGATGTTGGCGTCGGCACCTGCGTTGAATGCGATGGATCATCCGCGTTATGATGTCTGGGCGTTGCGTTGTATCACATCTTGAGCCTGCGGAACCCCGCCCTGCTGTGAAAATGTAGCGTCTTGTGAGATCGCAAATTCAAGTTGCTGGTGATAGGCTTCGCGGGATATTTCGATCGCGCCAAGGCTCGCCAGATGCGGTGTGATAAACTGCGTGTCAAAAAGCAGATACCCGCCTGTCCGTAGCCGACCCACCAAATAGGCCAGCGCCGTCTTGGATGCATCGGTGTGACGGCTGAACATGCTTTCCCCAAAAAACGCCGCCCCGATCGAGACACCGTAGACCCCGCCGACCAGTTCATCGTCTTTCCAAACCTCAACGGAATGGGCCTGACCGCGTTGGAACAGTGTGAGGTAGAGTGCGAAGATTGTGTCATTGATCCATGTTTCCGAGCGATCCGCACAGCCGCGCATTACCTCTTCGAAGGCGGTGTCAAACGTCACCCTGAACTCTGCGCTACGCATCCGTCGTGCAAGACTGCGCGAGATGCGAAAACGGTCGAGCGGAAAGACCCCGCGCATTTTAGGATCAACCCAGAAAATTTCTGGATCGTCGCGTCCTTCCGACATCGGGAAAAGTCCGACACGATAGGCCTGCAAAAGCAGATCGGCCGTAAGTGTCGGATCGTCTTTCATCTCTGCCACTGCCTTCTGGAGGTTCATTCTTCGGTCAGCTATTATCATCAAAGCTGCTTGCGAAAAAGGATAGCGCGTTGGCCTTCTTTGACTTTTTGTCTGAACTTCCACAGTACGCAGGGCAAAGAAATAAGGTTTCGCGGCTCAACAACCGCTTTGCGTTTCTGATTGCGGAATTCTCGGAGGACATTGCAGGGGCAACTGTGCTGGATCTGGGCGCACATGATGGCCGCTGGGCCTATGCTTTTGCCGGCGCTGGCGCAACCAAGGTGACCGCGATCGAAGCCCGCGCCGAAGTTGCGGCACGTTTTCAAGACTACCCTGACGCGGGGCTTAAGGCGCGCGTGGCCATGCAGGTTCAAGACGTCTTTGTCGGGCTTGAGGAAGCCGTCAGAGCGCGCAGAACCTACGATGTCGTCGCGATTTATGGCTTACTTTATCATGTGATGGATCACTTCAGATTGCTCGACCTGGTGCGGCAGCTAAACCCAAAGGTCATCATCATCGACAGCGACTTTATCAAGCAGAACGGCGCATTGATCCGGTTGGGCCGTGAACGGACGGACAACGAACTGAATGCAGCCCCACAATTTGCAGGCCAATCGACCGCTGTCAAAGCCATACCAAGTCGCGGCGCCCTAGAAATGATGGCCGACGCGCTTGGCTATGCCGTGACGTGGGTTGATTGGGGGGCTTTGACGCCTGATCAGCGATCAAGCGTCAAAGATTATTTTCCGTCGCCCGACCGCAGCTTGCGGCGCGCAACCTGTTCGCTGCGGCCAAAGCCGTTATAGCAGACCTTTTTCCAACCATTGTTCAAGCCAATGGATGTTGTAGTCGCCGGATTGGACGGCGTCTTCGGCTAGCAATGCGTGGAACAACGGCAAGGTCGTATCAACACCGTCGACGATCAATTCGCCCAACGCGCGTTCAAGCCGCGCGAGCGCCTCGGGACGGTCGCGCCCGTGCACGATCAACTTGCCGATCAAACTGTCGTAGTATGGCGGGATGCGGTAGCCGTCGTAAAGCGCCGAGTCCATGCGCACACCAAGTCCGCCAGGCGCGTGATACTGCGTGATCGTGCCGGGGCAGGGTGAAAACGCAGGCAGTTTTTCTGCGTTGATGCGGACTTCGATCGCATGTCCGTTGATCGAAAGGTCATCTTGGGTGAACGACATTGGCATGCCAGATGCGACGCGCAATTGTTCACGCACCAGATCGACACCAAAAATGGCTTCGGTCACAGGGTGCTCGACCTGCAGACGGGTGTTCATTTCGATAAAGTAGAATTCGTCATTCTCGAACAGGAATTCGATCGTGCCCGCACCGATATAATTGATCTTGGCCACAGCATCTGCGCAGACTTTACCAATGCGCGCACGCAGTTCAGGCGTGATGCAAGGGCCCGGGGCCTCTTCAAAGACTTTCTGGTGTCGCCGCTGAAGTGAACAATCCCGTTCCCCCAGATGGACGGCGTTGCCTTTGCCATCCCCAAAAACCTGAATTTCGATGTGCCGGGGCGTTGTCAGGTATTTCTCGATATAGACTTCATCGTTGCCAAATGCAGCTTTCCCTTCGGCGCGGGCAGAGTGGAATGCTTTCTCCATATCAGCCGCGGTCTGGGCCACTTTCATGCCTCGGCCACCGCCGCCTGCCGTCGCTTTGATAATAACCGGATAACCGACTTCTTCGCCGACCCGCTTTGCTTCGGCCAGTGTAGGCACACCACCATCTGAACCCGGAACACATGGAACACCAAGGGCCTTCATCGTATCCTTTGCGGTGATTTTGTCACCCATGACGCGAATATGCTCTGATGTGGGGCCAATAAAGGTCAGATCGTGGTCTTCAACGGCCTGCACGAAAGCTGCGTTTTCGGATAGAAAGCCATAACCGGGGTGGATCGCCTGTGCGCCTGTGATTTCACATGCAGAGATGATCGCAGGGAATGACAAGTAGCTTTGCGCTGAAGCGGGTGGTCCAATGCAGATTGCTTCGTCCGCCATGCGTACGTGCATTGCATCTGAATCTGCTGTGGAATGCACCGCGACTGATTTCACGCCCAATTCGCGACAAGCACGGACAACCCTGAGGGCAATTTCGCCGCGGTTCGCGATAAGTATTTTGTCGAACATAGGGCCGCCCTTATTCGATGATCACAAGAGGGGCGCCGAATTCGACCGGGCCGCCATCTTCGACCAAAATACGTTTGATGGTACCAGCACGCGGGGCAGGGATATGGTTCATCGTCTTCATCGCTTCGATGATCAAGATGGTGTCACCCTCTTTGACGGACGTTCCGACGCTGACAAAACTTGCCGCGCCGGGTTCGGCGGCCATGTAGACTGTACCAACCATCGGCGAGGTCACAGCGCCAGGGTGGCGCGCAGGATCCTCATTGACGTCGGCGGCGGGTGCAGCAGCGGCTGTTGTAGACGCCGGCGCCGGCGCAGGCGCCGAAGCTGTCGCAACAGGTGCGCTGGCTTGCATCACCATTTGGGTTTGACGGCTGACCCGAACGTTCAGACTGTCGTTTTCACCATAATCCCGCTTTACCTGCAGTTCGGTCAGATCGTTTTCGCGCAAAAGTTCTGCCAATGCCTGAATAAAACTGACATCGCTATCGTGAGACGTTTTGTTGCTCATGTTTCCCTCGGCTTATTGCCCAATTATTGGTGCTTGCGCGACGCTACGTCACAAAGCATTTGTTCACTTATAGGGCAAGGCAACGTAGGTGGAAAGTACGCCTGTGTTGGAAATGTTCTACGGCGCGTTTTTCGCAGCCAGAAGATTTGTCGCGGTTCCCTGCACAGCAGTGCCGTCGAGGTCATCCGCTTGGGCCGTAAACGGCAGCATAGGGACCCCGTATGGGCGCAGCGTCCGGTCTGGTGGGGCAATTTCGCTTGGGCTTTGTGGGAAATCCGTCCCCGATAATCGGGCTGTCACAACTTGCGCCACAAAGGGACTTTCAGCAGGTCGTGCCATGGATTTGGTGCCGGCATCGATGGGCGTTACTTTTTTGGCAGCGGTTCGATCCAGCATGGTCGTGGGTGCCGCATTCAATGATGTGGTGGGCGGAAGGTTAGGGGAAATGTCCATTTCTGTAGCCTCAAGACATGAGAATATGTGGTCTACAGAATCATCCAGTCAGCTTACCAAATGATTAATCGAAGGAAGCGAACTCCCTTCGATTTTAGATTAACGTAACAGTTGGTTTAGATTGCAAGGTACTGCGCGCGCAGTGCTTCGTTTTCCAGAACTTCAGCGGCAGAGCCGTCAAAGACCACGGTGCCTGTGTCCAGGATCACGGCGCGATCCGCCAGTTTCAGGGCAGCCACAGCGTTTTGTTCCACAATCACAGTCGTGATGCCTTGGTCACGGATGATCTCTAGGGTTTTTGCGATCTCTTGTACGATGACTGGCGCCAAACCTTCGTAAGGTTCGTCCAGCAAAAGAACTTTGATATCGCGTGCCAAAGCGCGTGCAATGGCAAGCATTTGCTGTTCGCCACCAGATAGTGTCACACCTTCTTGTTTTTTACGCTCACCCAAGCGAGGGAACAGCTCATAGATGCGTTCCAAAGACCATCCTATCGGTGGTGCAATTTGGGCAAGTTGCAGGTTTTCTTCAACCGTCAGGCCCGCAATGATGCGCCGGTCCTCCGGCACGAGTGCAATCCCTGCAGCGGACGCCTGATGCGCCTTCATTTGGTGCAACGGCTGATGGTCCAACCAAATTTCACCATGTTTGAGGGCTGGATCGTCTAGGCGAGCAATGGCGCGCAAAGTCGATGTTTTGCCGGCGCCGTTACGTCCCAGCAGTGCGAGGATTTCGCCTTCGTGGATGTTAAAGCTGACGTTTTGAACGATGTAGCTTTCGCCGTAGTACGCTTCGACTTCCCAAACGCTCAGGAAAGCGGGATGTGTGGCCGCGTTGTTCGCATTTTTATTGAATGGTTGGTTCATGGGGTTGTTCCTTACACCTGTGCTTCGCCGAGGTACGCTTCGCGCACTTTCGGGTGGCCTTTGATGTTTTCAGGCGTGTCTTCGACCAATGGTGTGCCTTGAGCCAGCACTGTGATGCGTTCCGCCAGCGAAAACACGACGTGCATGTCATGCTCGATAATCGCCATCGTGATATCGCGTTTCGCTTTAATTTCTTTTAGCAAATCAATGGTGTTGTTGGTGTCCGCGCGGGCCATACCAGCAGTAGGTTCATCCAACAGCAAAAGACGCGGTTCTTGAACCAGACACATCGCCATTTCCAGCCGCCGCTTGTCACCACGTGAAAGGGAAGAGGCGATCATGTGCCTCTTTTCCAGCATGTTGACATCTTCCAGAATGGCTTCTGCGGTCTCGTGGATGTCCGTTTCGTGACCCACGCTGCCTAGTGCGTGAAGCCGGAAGGCCCCGTCGCGCTTGGCAAAGCAGGGAATCATCACGTTTTCGAAGACGGTCAGATCAGCGAAAATCTCTGGCGTTTGAAACACCCGGGAAATGCCCATTTGATTGATTTCGAAAGGCTGGCGACCGAGGACAGACTGGCCGTCGAACATCACAGAACCGCTATCGGGGATCAGTTTCCCGACAAGTACGTTCAGCAGGGTGGATTTACCGGCCCCGTTCGGGCCGATAATCGCGTGGACGGTGTTCTCAGCAATGCTTAGGTTCACGTCACCCAAGGCTTGTAGACCACCAAAGCGCTTGTTGACGCCTTTAATTTCGAGGATGCCCATATCTCAACTCTCCTTATTCAGCTGGCGTCGTGGCGCCGGACGCCGCGTCTGTTGGTTTCTTGCGGCTGAACTTCGCGCCAATGCGCTGACCTAGTTCAACCAAACCACCGGGCAGGAAGATGACTACAGCCATAAAGACAAGGCCCAAGGTTAGGTGCCAGCCTTTCCCGATGAACGGGTGAACAATGGCGACCACGAAATCTTCAAGGCCATCGGGCATAAAGCTGAACCATCCATGGACTACGGTGTCGTTGATCGTAGAGATGATGTTTTCCATGTATTTGATCACACCAGCGCCAAGGATCGGACCGATTAGCGTCCCTACACCACCCAGGATCGACATGATCACGATCTCACCTGACGCGGTCCAGAACATCCGTTCCGCCCCTGTCAAAGGGTCCATCGCAGCCAGCAGACCACCAGCAAGACCAGCATACATGCCAGAGATAACAAATGCTGTCAGCATATAAGGCCGTGTCGATACGCCGATGTAGTTCAATCGCTGCTGGTTCGATTTGATCGAACGCAGGATGAGACCGAATGGCGAGCGGAAGATACGGATCGCAATGTAGAAAGATGCGATCATGAACAATCCTGCAAGGTAATAACCGTTATGGAACACAAAGCTCCAGCCGCCAACGTCCCATGTAAAGGAACCGTTCATTTCCCAGCCAAACAAGTGTGGAGTTGTCGGGCCATCGCCCAAAAGGAATTGTGGATCATTGTTGTAGACCTGCAACCCGGTTTCACCATTCGTGATTGGGAAGCCGAGAACTTTCCCGACAAGGTCAGAGTAGGCGATTGAATACATCATCTGGGCAAATGCCAGCGTCAGGATTGAAAAATAGATGCCTGACCGACGTAGTGACACGTAGCCGATAACGACGGCGAACAGACCCGATACAACCACTGACAGGACGATGGCTGGGACGATGTTGTAAGATAGCAGTTTGAACATCCAAACGGCGGCAAACGATCCGAGACCAAGAAACGCGGCGTGTCCGAAAGACAGGTACCCTGTCAGACCGAACAGGATGTTGAACCCGATGACCAAAATACCAAAGATCACAAAGCGTTGCAGCAGGGCAGGGTAGCCCGCGTTGAACTGAGAGAACGCGCTTTCCGTTGGGAATGGATTTAGGAGGATCGGGGCCAGTATCACCATCAGGCAAACAATGATGAAGAGTGTTGTGTCTTTTCTATTCATACCAAGCATGATTATTCCTCCATCACACCCTTGCGTCCCATGAGGCCACGTGGCCGGGTCAGCAAGATGATGATTGCAACAAGATAGATTATGATTTGGTCAATGCCGGGCAGGATCGATTTGACCTCGTTCATGGATGCGAACGACTGCAAAATACCAAGCATGAAGCCAGCCAGGACTGCGCCGGGTAGCGATCCCATGCCGCCAACAACAACCACGACGAACGATAGCACCAGGAAGTCCATTCCGATGTTATAGTTAGGCGACAGGATCGGGGTGTACATCACACCTGCCAAACCAGCGACCGCTGCTGCAAGGCCAAACATCAACGTAAAGCGCTTGTCGATGTCGATCCCTAGCAGGCCGACCGTTTCGCGATCTGCCATACCGGCACGGACAACCATGCCGAATGTTGTGAACTGCAGGAATGCAAACACTGCACAGATAATGACCATTGAGAACAAGAAGTAGACGAACCGCCAAATCGGATAAATGATGGTGTTGGGTTCAAAACCCAAAATGACGCCAAAATCCATCGCACCCGCATACGCAGAAGGGGCGGGGGTTGGGATCGGGTTTGCGCCGAAGTTAGCTTTGACGATCTCACCGATTACAATGGCAAGTCCAAAGGTAACAAGAATCTGATCCGCGTGAGGGCGTTTGTAGAAATGCTTGATCAAACCGCGTTCCATCACGAACCCGACAAGGACCATAAATGGGATGGCAAAGATAATGGCTATTGGAACTGCCCAGTCGATCAGCGATGCGCCAATCTCTGGACCGAACCATTCATGCAGGTACGGTGTTTCGACCTTGAGAGGATTGCCAAGAAAGTCTGTTTGGGTCTCGTCAATTTTTTCAAAGCTCAAAGACAAGAGACGTGACACCGTAACGGAGCAGAACGCTCCGATCAGAAACAGGGCACCGTGGGCAAAGTTGACCACACCCAGTGTCCCGAAGATCAACGTCAGACCCAAGGCAATCAAAGCATAAGCTGAGCCTTTGTCTAAACCGTTGAGGATTTGTAGAATAATATCGTCCATCGACCTCGCCTTTTTCAACAGTCTTTACTGATGCGGCGCACCCAATGATGGCCGGCTAGACCCCGATCCCCCGAGGCGGGTGAGACCGGCACACTGCGCCGGTCTCGGATTTGGTAAGCTTATGCTCCAGGGTTACATTCGCCCAGATCGCCGCCCGCAAACATTGGGTGGTCTGGTGCGTACTCAACCTGTGCACGTGGCGTTACTTCCACGATTTCCAGAGTGTCGTACTGGTTTGTCGGGTTTTCTTTGCCCTTCATGACCAACACGTCTTTGAAGCACTGGTGGTCAGCCCCACGGTATGTGGTTGGGCCGTTCCCCATGCCATCGAAATCGAAGTCCTCGAGGGCCTCGGCTACGGCACATGGATTGAACGAACCTGCGCGGGTCACGGCATCAGCATAGAGCAGCGTCTGCACGTAGCATGTGTGCGCCGAACCGGACGGCGGGAAGCCGTACTTTTCGCCGAACGATTTGACGAAGGCTTGTGTGCCTGCATCCTGCAGCTGCCAGTTCCAGTTCATCGAGCCGAACACGCCTTCGATGTTGGAGCCCGCACCTGCTGCCATCAGCTCTGAGTACAGCGGAACGATGATTTTGAAGTCTTTGCCATTAACCTGCTTGTCCTTAAGTCCGAACTGCACGGCCTGCGTCAGAGAGTTCACCATGTCCCCACCGTAGTGGTTCAGGATCAACGTATCGGCACCCGAGTTCAGAACCGGAGCGATATAGGACGAGAAGTCACCGGCACCAACTGGTGTCAAGACGTTCTGGGCAGTTCTCCAACCAATGCTTTCCGTAGAGGCCTGCATGGATTCCTGTTGCGTCCAACCCCAAGTGTAGTCGGCTGTCAGGTGGTAAGCGTTCCGCTCGTTGCCGTACTCGGCTGCGAGAACCGGACCCAGTGCCGCACCGGACATATAACCGTTAAAGAAGTGACGGAAGCCGTTGGCTTTCTTGTCTTTACCAGTTGTGTCGTTCGAGTGCGTCAGGCCAGCCATGAAGATAACGCCAGCTTCTTGACACAGACCTTGGACAGCAATCGCAACACCGGAGGATGACCCGCCGTTGATCATGATGCAGCCGTCTTTCTGGATCATGGACTGTGCAGAAGCGCGGGCAACGTCAGATTTTGTCTGTGTATCGCCTGTTACGAACTCGACCTTCTTACCCAAGACACCTGTACCATCGAGGTTCTTTTCAGAGAAAGTGTTCAGCATGCCACCGTCGCCGATGCCATTCAAATGCTCAACTGCAAGCTCTTGAGCGCGCAGTTCGTCAAGACCTTCTTCGGCGTAAGGGCCTGTCTGCGGTACGTTAAAACCGAATTTGACAGTACCACTGTCGCCGGGCGCATTTGTAAAGCCAGTGTGGCCTGCCGCGCGCAGATATTGTGGAATGGCGAGACCAGCACTGGCAACCATGCCAGTCTTGAGCACGCCACGACGTGAAAACTTCGAATTGGACATAAATATCCTCCCTAGAG
>CBDTYC010000013.1:0-18414 GCA_965364495.1 uncultured Yoonia sp.
GCGGCAATGCTGCGCGATTTGAAAAACCGCGCTTGCCAAAGCCACTTGTCCAACCGGATTGTCGGCCGCGGATCGCTCAATCGCGCTTGAAGCCCGCCAAAGCGGCAGCGAATGGATTATCCGGATCGATCTGCTTTTCACGCTTGGGCTTTGCCTGGAAGGTCTGTGGCTTATTGCCATCGCCCTGCGGTTTGCCTTTGCCTTTTGGCTTGCCCTTTCCACGTGGACGGGCATCCGCTTGCGGCCGCGCTGGACGGGCCGCACGACCACCCCAAGTAAAGGTATAAAACACCTCCATTTCGGGGCCTTCGTTCGCTGGTTCTGCCACTTCAGCCGTTGTTTCATTCGGCGTTTCGTCGCTTGGCGCGATATCCACTGCAGGGGTTTCGGTCGGGGTGTCAGCAGGCGTTTCCGCCTCAGCCGCAACTGCAACTGCAACTGCTTTGACCTTTTCACGTTCGCCCTTTTCGGCTTTATATCCTAGCCCTGCCATCAGATCAGCAAACTGCTCTAGCGTCATGCCAGTGATCGACAGCATATCCGGATTGGCTTCAAAACCACCTCGGCTGTCTTTGTCACGCAACATATCTGCAAGCCGTTCCAGCATATCAATGCGGATCGCGCGTTCACCAGCCGCGCGGTATCCAGCCATTGCATAGTAGCCAGCAACCGCATCTTTGGCAGAGGGTACAGTGACCAGACCAGGAGGCGGGCTTTCGGGGAACTCTGACAGACCTTTTGACAGCGACCACAGCACAAGACGCAAACGGGTCGGGGCTGGCTTTAGCAGCAAAGGCATAAAAATCGTAAACTGGCCAAAACGGACGCCATGCTTGCGCAACGCACCACGGGCATCCTGATCCAGCGCCTTGACCTCATCGGCCACTTCGCCGCGCGGCAAAATACCGAATCCTTCGGCCATGCGATAAGCAAAGCCCTTGGCAGCACCCGTCAACGCGTCGTCGTTCTTGAGCGCCAACAGTGGTTCAAAACCGGCTGCGATCTTGCGGTCGATGAAATGCTGCAAGCGGCGCTGGACCTTGGCGGCGACATCTGCGCCAGCCTCTTCGTCGACGAAAACCTCGATGGCTGGTTTGAACGCATCTGCACCCGCCACGAGTTTACCAACAGCATGATCGCCCCACATCAATCCACCTTGTTCGGTGAAATCAATCTCGGGATCGGGCGCGTTGTAAAAACGGTCCGCAAGCAAATGGAATTGAGGCACCAATGCCTGAACCGAAGCCTGACGGAGGGTTTTCGCCTCATCTGGGCTACCCGCTTTGTCCATATAAAAGCGGAAACCTTGCAACCGTCCGACGAATTCGCCCTCTACAGTCACTTCACCTTTTTCGTTCACGTCAGCCAAAAGGCTCTCCTTCTGTTTGAGCCGGCGAAGCAAAATGCTGGTCCGCCGGTCCACAAATCTTTGCGTCAATGCGCCATGAAGCGCATCCGATAACCGATCTTCTACAGCGCGTGTCTCCTCGCGCCAATGAGATTCGTCAATCAACCACCCATTGCGTTGCGCGACATACGTCCACGTCCGGATATATGCCAGCCGTTTAGAAAGTGTATCGATATCACCATCTGTGCGATCAATGCGTCTGACTTGCAACCCGAACCAGTTCGAGGAGACATGTCCAAGCTGGTGCAAATCGTTATAGATCTGCGTCAGCAGGCTGGCATGTTCGCCTTTGCTGATCCCACGGAAATCAGGGATTCTGCACACATCCCAAAGCAGTTTGACCGAAGGACCATCCGTCGCACGTGCTGCAACATTGGCATCTGCCCCCAACGCCTTGAGCGCGGCCAAATCATCGCTTTCGCGGACTCTGGTCAGCCAAGGATCATCGGTGCGGTCTTCCAAAGTTGCAATCAGTCTTTTGACCGATCCGAACTGCAAACGGCTATTGCGCCACTGCAGTTTCTTGACCGGCTGGAATTTATGATCGCAAATCGCTTCTGCGACGGCGTCGTCCAAAGGCGGTGCCTCGCCCGTTACGCCGAACGTGCCGTTTTCAATGTGCCGCCCAGCGCGGCCCGCAATCTGGGCAAGCTCATCCGGCATCAAATGCCGCATCCGACGCCCGTCAAACTTGGTCAGTGACGAAAAAGCGACGTGGCTGATGTCAAGGTTCAGCCCCATCCCGATCGCATCTGTCGCCACAAGATAGTCAACATCCCCGTTTTGATACATCTCGACCTGCGCATTGCGCGTTCGCGGCGAAAGCGCGCCCATAACCACTGCAGCGCCGCCCTTTGTCCGGCGCAACAACTCTGCAATCGCATATACATTTTCAACCGAAAACCCGACAATCGCAGACCTTGCTGGCATCCTACTTATCTTTTTCGAACCTGAGTACGTTAA
Organism: uncultured Yoonia sp.; assembly: GCA_965364495.1. Taxonomy (GTDB): domain Bacteria; phylum Pseudomonadota; class Alphaproteobacteria; order Rhodobacterales; family Rhodobacteraceae; genus Yoonia. The sequence goes on from CBDTYC010000013.1 coordinate 2,372, forward strand.
TTGGGACATCCGCTCGCGGCGCATGAACTGCACGTCAGGCACCATTGCGGCGATAGCACTGCGCATGGTTTCAGCGCCCAAAAACAGCGTTTCATGCAGCCCGCGCGCATTCAGCAGGCGGTCGGTAAAGATGTGCCCACGCTCTGGATCACCGCATAACTGGATCTCGTCCACAGCCAGAAAATCACAGCCCATGCCCTCTGGCATCGCCTCGACGGTACAGACCCAATAAGCAGCCCGCGGGGGAACAATGCGTTCTTCGCCAGTGATCAAGGCGACAACACCGGGGCCGCGTACGGCCACGATCCGGTCATAGACCTCGCGAGCCAAAAGACGCAGCGGCAAGCCGATCACGCCCGTCCGGTAGGACAACATCCGCTCTATCGCATAGTGAGTTTTGCCAGTGTTCGTCGGGCCTAGAACGGCCGTAATCCGGGAACCCATATTGTTGTACCCCGATCAAACGAGGGGCCGCGCCTAAAGCGCCTGACCCTCTAACTGTAATTGTAGACGCGCCTTGGCTTCATTCGCCTCGGCCGACTGCGGATTGATCGCAAGGATCATTTCATAGAGTTCGAGCGCATCTGCGCTCCGGCCCAATTCTTCCATGATCAGGGCCAGCCCGCGCATCGCCTCAAACTGGCGCGGGTTCAAGATCAGGGCTTGCCGGATATCATCCAAGGCCGGCCCCGTCAGGCCCAGCAGGTAATAAGATGACGCCCGCCCATAATACCCTTCTGCGAAATCCGGCGCATGATCGACAAGCGCACTGAAATGTTCGACCGCAACGTCAGGGGCACCTTCGTTCAACGCATCGCGACCACGGCGCAATAACAAATCCATCGCAGCGGACCCGCTTTTGCCCCATTCTGTGATAATTTGCTGTTCAATCCGCGCATAAGTCGCGGCATCAGCTTCGGCCAGTTCTTGATAAAGCCGGTCAAGCGTCGTTTCTTGGGCCACGGCAGGTACGGAAAACCCGACCGATACAAGAATTGCCGTAACGATACGTTTGATGCGATGTGTCAAAATACCCATATGTCTGAATGTAGCGCACTGAGCGGCTAACACCAGAGGCCGCGCAGTCACATAAACTTATAAAGGACGAAAAAATGAGCAATGTCGTAACAGAGGCCGTAGCAGCCCTGAATGCCAAAATGGATGGCGCAGGTTTTGACGGCACAGCAAAGTTCACCATCGAGGACGAGGGCAGCATCATTATCGACGGGAATGGCGCACGCGCAAGCGATGAAGAGTCTGATGTCACGCTGACTGCGACGACCGAGGTTTTCAAAGCTATTCTGGAAGGCGAAATGAACCCGACAACAGCCTTCATGACAGGTAAATTGACCGTCGATGGCGACATGGGTCAAGCAATGAAACTTTCGAGCGTCCTGTCCTAGTCATGCAAGCGGCGCCTTTCTTTGCAGATCTCGCGAATGGACCCGAAGGGGGCGCTGCGCATTGGTTAACCACCTCTGATGGTGTCCGCATTCGTGCGGCCCATTGGAAAATGGCCGACGCCAAAGGCACGGTACTGATTTTCCCGGGCCGGACCGAATATATCGAAAAATACGGCCCCACAGCGAAATCGCTACAGGCGCATGGCTACGCCAGCCTTGCAATTGACTGGCGCGGCCAAGGCATTGCAGACCGTTTGCTGGACAACCGCGCCCTTGGCCACGTGAACGAATTCGCCGATTACCAGAGAGATGTAGCGGCCGTTTTGACCTACGCGGCAGAGGTTGGTATGCCAAAGCCCTACTTCATGATCGCGCATTCAATGGGTGGCTGCATCGGGTTGCGCGCACTTCTTGAAGGACTAGAGATCAAGGCAGCCGTCTTTTCCGCGCCAATGTGGGGCGTTGCAGCCTCGCCCCTTGTGCGGGCATACGCATGGGCATTGACCAACGTCAGCGTGGCTTTGGGATTAAGCGGCAAGATATTCCCGGGGCAATCTTCGGAAAACTACGTCACGCGCGATCCATTCGAGGGCAACACGCTCACGGGTGATCCCGAAACATGGGAATGGCTGCGCAGAAATCTGGAACAACAGCCCGATCTTGGCCTTGGTGGCCCGACCTTGCATTGGCTCAACAAAATGATGAGCGAGACGCGGCGCCTGAGCAAGCTACCCTCGCCCGGACTGCCATGTATTACCTTTGTCGGGACGCAAGAAGAGATTGTCGATTTGGGTCGCATCAATGACCGCATGGCGAAATGGAAGAATGGTACTCTGCGCGTCATCAAAGACGGTCGTCATGAGATGCTGACCGACCGCCCAGAGATGCGTAAACCGCTTTTTGAAGAAATCGCCGCTTTCTTTGAAGCCAATCTTGGCGACGCCAGTTAACCTAAATCGCTGTCAGTCCTTACATTGAAACCGGCCTGACGCAGCTCGGCGACCGTGTCGATCACATGTTGCTGATCACGTGCTTCGATCACGATTTCCAGTTCTGCCTGCTTCAGCGACACGCTTTGCATCATCCGCTGATGGATGACTTCGATGACATTTGCGCCTGCCTCGCCGATAATGCGCGAAATATTGGACAGCTGACCAGGTGTATCGTCGATTTCAAACGTCAAACGCGTGATCCGACCGTCGCGGACTAACCCGCGCAGAATGAGCGTCGACAACAAGCGCGAGTCGATATTCCCCCCGCAAACGACAAGTCCTACCTTCTGGCCTTTCAGGTCAGTCGCGAGTTTTTCAATCACAGCAAGGCCCGCCCCTGCTGCCCCTTCCGCCACAATTTTTTCATGCGACAATAGATCAAACACAGCAGCCTCGATTTCAGCCTCGGTCGCTACTTCAACGCGGTCCACGTATTTTTTGATAATAGCCACGTTTGCAGGCGACGGCGCACGCACGGCAATACCTTCGGCCAGCGACGACCCGCCGAAATGGGTATCGGTGTTGTCGAACTGCGCTTTTACCGCATCGAAATTCGCAGCCTGTGCACCAATGACCTGAACCGACGGCTTTACCGATTTGGCGGCGACAGCCATGCCCGCGATCAACCCGCCGCCGCCGATAGGGACAACAATGCAATCAAGATCCGGCACCTGCTCCAACATCTCGAGCGCGACGGTCCCCTGCCCTGCAGCGACCACAGGATCATCAAACGGATGGATAAAGGTCAGCCCCTTTTGCGCCGCCATATCCAGCGTGAACTGCACGCTTTCATCAAAGCCGGTACCATAAAGCACAACCTCGGCGCCAAAATCCTTGGTGCGCTTGACCTTGTTGAAGGGGGTACCCTCAGGCATAACAATGACCGCCGGAATACCCAGACGCTTGGCATGATAGGCCACACCCTGCGCATGGTTGCCAGCACTGCAGGCAATCACTCCGGCCTGCCGTTGCGCCTTTGAAAGTGTCAACAGCTTGGCCAAAGCCCCCCGCGCCTTGAACGCATTGGTGTGTTGAAGATTCTCGAGCTTGAGGTAGAGATCAATTCCCAAGTGCAGCGACAGCCGTGCCGCATGCACGGTCGGTGTGCGCATTGTGGCCGACTTGATTGCCTTGTAGGTCTCATTGATTAATGCAGGATCCAGGGCCATCTGCCACCTCGTTCGGGTCTATTCAAATCACCCTATCGACAGGTGTTCACAGGCGAAACCCATGACAACCATTGGCCAAGTCGGTTGGCGCACTATAGTTGGAGCATGGCGGATGTTTTGACCTTTACCGATCGCGGTATCTACTGCCCTGCCGGCGATTTCTATATTGACCCATGGCGGCCGGTTGATCGCGCGCTGATTACCCATGGACATAGCGATCATGCGCGTCCCGGCATGGGACGCTATCTAGCGACGACCGGTACTGCCCCAGTCATGCGGCACCGTCTGGGCGAGATTCAGCTGCAAACCATGCGCTACGGTGAAACGAAGACTATTGGTGGCGCACAGATATCATTCCATCCCGCAGGCCACGTCCCCGGATCGGCCCAGATCAGGGTAGCGGTCAAAGGTGAAGTCTGGGTGGTTTCCGGCGATTACAAAACCGTCGCCGACGGTTTGTCTGAACCCTTCGAGCCGGTCCCTTGCCATGCATTCATCACCGAAAGTACTTTTGGTATGCCGGTGTTCAAATGGACCCCCGAGGATATTCTGACACGGCAAATCAACGACTGGTGGGCAGCCAACGCAGCAGAGGGCCGGACGTCGATCTTGGGCGCCTACGCTTTGGGTAAGGCGCAGCGATTGTTGACAACTGTCGACACCGCGATCGGTCCAATCCTGACCCACGGCGCCATCGAAGCCACCAATGCCGTACTGCGCGGCCAAGGGATCGCCCTGCCCGACACCACGCTTGTCACACCCGAAATCACCGACAAAACCCACGCTGGCGCACTGGTTCTTGCCACCCCAAGCGCAATTGGTTCATCTTGGGCACGCCGGTTCGGCCCTGCATCAACTGCCTTTGCAAGCGGTTGGATGGCCCTGCGCGGCGTGCGCCGCAGACGGGCCGCCGATCGCGGGTTTATCGTATCAGACCATGCCGATTGGGACGGATTGAATGCCGCAATCAAGGCCACAGGGGCCACAAAAGTCTTTGCGACACATGGCTACACGTCTGTCTTTCAGCGTTGGCTGCGCGATCAAGGCTATGATGCGCATATCGTTAGCACGGATTATCAAGGTGAAGGCTTTGACCAGCCCGACGAGGGGGGCGAATGAAAGACTTCGCCGATCTTTTCGCCCGAATCGACGAGAGCACCAAAACATCCGTCAAAACGGATGCTCTGGCGGATTTCTTTAAAACGGCTGACCCTGAAGACCGGCTGTGGACCATCGCACTTTTTACTGGGCGACGCCCAAAACGCACGATTACAGCCTCTCGATTGCGTGTTTGGGCCGCAGAAGTCGCTGGTTTGCCCGATTGGTTGTTCGAAGAAAGCTACAGCATTGTGGGTGATCTGGCCGAAACGATAACGCTCGTTTTGCCACCGGCCAGCAATAGCGCAGACCGGTCACTGACACATTGGATCGCTTACATTAAATCGCTCTCGGCATTGGACGATGATGCCCGCAAAGCCGGAATTCTTGCAGCGTGGGACAGCTTGCCGAATGCCGAACGCTTTTTGTTCACGAAACTTCTGACTGGCGGGTTCAGGATTGGCGTCAGCGCAAAACTGGTCACCCGCGCGCTGGCCCAAGCGACCGGCCAACCGGAGCCCGAATTGACGCATAAACTTATGGGCAACTGGACGCCAGACACGGTCACATGGGAATCTCTGATCGAAGCTTCAGACCCCGCTGCCGACCAATCCCGACCATATCCGTTCTATCTGGCGCACCAGCTGGACGGATTTGATACTTTGGGCGCCCCCGCCGATTGGAGCGCCGAACGGAAATGGGATGGCATCCGCGGTCAATTGATTATTCGCGGCGGCACACATTATCTTTGGTCGCGTGGCGAAGAATTAATAACTGACCGCTTTCCCGAACTGGCCCAGCTGACAGATTTTCTGCCGGACGGCACCGTCATCGATGGCGAAATTCTGGCCTTCGCAGACGAGGCCCCTTTAACATTCAACGCGCTTCAAAAACGGATCGGGCGCAAAACGGTGCCTAAGAAACTCTTGACCGAGGCACCAGTCATCATAATGGCCTATGACCTGCTGGAACACGGCGGTCTGGATATCCGCGATATGCCACTGCAAGATCGGCGCACTGCATTGGCCTCACTGGTCAATGCAGTGCCTGATACCGCCGCAATACGGCTTTCTGCGAGCCTGCCCTTCAAGACGTGGGATGATCTAGCCGCCGCACGCGATCAATCGCGCAGGCTGAATGCAGAAGGGCTGATGCTGAAACGCCGCGATAGTCCCTATCTGGCGGGTCGAAAAAGGGGCGACTGGTGGAAATGGAAGATTGATCCGCTGACCATCGACGCTGTCATGATCTACGCCCAAGCAGGACACGGGCGGCGCGCAAATCTGTTTACCGACTACACATTCGCCGTCCGTGACGGCAACGAACTGGTGCCATTCACCAAGGCCTATTCCGGACTGACAGATGCCGAATTCCGAGAAATCACCGCTTGGGTCCGCAAGAATACCTTGCAGCGGTTTGGTCCTGTCCGCCAGGTCTCAGCCCATCACGTCTTTGAAATTGCATTCGAAGGCATCCAGGAAAGCCCCCGGCACAAGTCCGGTGTGGCCCTGCGGTTTCCACGCATGCTGCGGTGGCGACGCGACAAACCGGTGGATGAAGCGAATACGTTGGCTGATCTCAAAGAGATGTTGGCGACATATGGGTGATGGGGTTTTAACCCTGTTTGACCATGACTATGTTGCGACCAACACAGTCTGAAAGGTAACTCAATGAAACGTTTACAGCGCGTATTCGATGCAAAAACCAATGGTGGCAAAGACTTCGGGAATTTGCCTGAATGGGATCTGAGTGACCTCTACCCCGCCACTGATAGCCCCGAGCTTGCGCGCGATATGGCTTGGCTGGAAACAGAATGCGCTGCATTCGCCGCAGATTACGAAGGAAAGCTCGCCACCCTTGACGCCGCAGGTCTATTGGCTGCCGTCAAGCGCTACGAGGAGATCGATGTCATCGCAGGCCGCATCATGTCTTTCGCGGGCTTGCGTTACTATCAAGCGACCACCGACAGCGACCGCGCCAAGTTCATGGCAGACTGTCAGGACAAAATCACCAATTTCACGACGACGCTGGTTTTTTACGGGCTGGAATTCAACAGGCTGGAAGACGCGCATCTGGACAGGCTGCTGGCGGCCAACGCGGACCTTGCGCGCTACAAGCCCGTCTTTGACCGCATGCGTGCGATGAAGCCCCACCAACTATCGGACGAGTTGGAAAAGTTTCTGCATGACCAATCAACCGTCGGGTCAGCCGCGTGGAACCGCCTGTTTGATGAAACGATGGCAGGGCTGGAATTTACGGTCGATGGTGAAACACTCAGCCTTGAATCCACCTTGAATCTCCTGACCGAACAGGACCGCGCCAAACGCGAGGCCGCGACACATGCACTTGCTGATGTCTTCCGCGAAAACATCAAGATCTTCTCGCGTGTGCACAACACTTTGGCCAAAGAAAAAGAAATCGAAGACCGCTGGCGCAAGATGCCCACACCGCAAACAGGTCGGCATCTGTCCAACCATGTCGAAGCCGAAGTGGTCGAAGCCCTGCGCGACGCGGTGGTCGCAGCCTACCCGCGTTTGTCACATCGTTATTACGCGCTCAAGGCCAAGTGGCTGGGGCTGGAGCGGATGCAGACATGGGATCGCAACGCGCCTTTGCCGATGGAGAGCGACAAGACCGTGGGCTGGGATGAAGCGACCGAGACGGTGATGTCAGCCTACGCCAGCTTCGATCCCAAAATGGCAGAGATTGCCAAGCCCTTCTTCACCGACGGATGGATTGATGCAGCTGTCAAACCGGGCAAGGCACCGGGGGCATTCGCGCACCCGACCGTGACCCCTGTTCATCCTTATGTCATGTTGAACTATTTGGGCAAACCGCGTGATGTGATGACACTGGCGCATGAATTGGGGCACGGCGTGCATCAGGTTCTGGCCGCTGAACAGGGTGAATTGCTGTCTTCAACGCCGCTCACGTTGGCGGAAACGGCGTCAGTGTTCGGTGAAATGCTGACTTTCCGCAAGATGCTTGAAGGGGCCGAAACGCAACAAGAACGCAAAGTGCTTTTGGCCAACAAAGTCGAAGATATGATCAACACCGTTGTGCGCCAGATCGCGTTCTATGACTTTGAATGTAAATTACATGCCGCGCGTGCAGAAGGCGAATTGACGCCCGACGATATCAACGCACTTTGGATGTCCGTGCAGGCCGAAAGCCTTGGGCCGGTGTTCGACTTTGCTGACGGGTACGAAACCTTTTGGGCCTATATTCCGCATTTCGTGCATTCGCCATTCTACGTCTATGCCTACGCATTTGGCGATGGTCTCGTGAATGCGCTTTATGCGGTCTACGAAGAAGGTGATCCGGACTTCCGCGAAAAGTATTTCGACATGCTGCGCGCTGGCGGATCAAAGCACCACAAAGAATTGCTTGCGCCATTCGGGCTTGATGCCTCTGATCCGGAGTTCTGGAACAAGGGCCTTGGGATGATCGAAGGATTTATTGACGAACTGGAAGCGATGGAAGGCTAGTCCAGCTCTGTCCACGGCCAAGGTTTCACTTCGCTCGCACCTGTCTGGTAACGTGCAGCCTTGGCCATCCAAACACCCATCGTCGTGCCAAATTCAGCAAGCTGTTCGTTGGGCATACGTTTGTTGAAAAGCATGATCAGGAACTGCGCGACGGTCATCAATCCAAGCAAGGTGCTTGCCATGCTCATGAGCACCGCAATGATGACCATGTGTATCAAACGCAGCCAGATATTTTCATAGTCGTCGACTTCATTCGTCTCTTGATCCTGAGCCATCGTTCTCTCCTATTGCGGCGGTCCACCGGCGGCAAATACCATATCCATCATGTGCTGGGTTCCGCGCGAAAATTCAAGCGGGCAAGCATAATCGGTACCATTCTGCACAGCGTCGCAGAAATTCTCGACCTGCTGGACATATTGATTAACCGCAGGCCAACGCTCTGACACCACAGTCAAACCGCTATTTTCGAGCGTCAGTTCGGCGGCATCGAAAACATTGACATTGAACGGGCAATTCAGGCGCAAGACACCCTTGTCGCCGTGAAAGATCACTTCTTGGCGTGGAAACATCCGCATTGATACCGTCGCGGCATAGGTGAATTCCGGAAACTCTGCAGCGACTTGCGCAAAAACATCGACACCGTTGTCGTAACGCAGTTTGGCGTAAGGCACCGCCAAGGGCTCTTGTCCCGTGACAAAACGTGCTGCGCCAAACGTATAGACGCCGATATCGCGCAAACCGCCGCCGCCGGCTTCTGGCCTGTTGCGAATGTTGGTCGCGTCGTCGTTGAAATAGCTGAAAGTAGCGTCAACATGCACTAGCCTGCCGATCGCACCACCCTGTACCAAGTCCCGCGCGCGGACAAACTGGGGATGGTGGACGATCATAAACGCCTCTGCCGCCAAAACGCCCGCCTTGTCGCGGGCGGCAATCAACTGATCAAACTCGGCGGCCGCCAAAGTCATCGGCTTTTCGCAAAGCACATGTTTGCCAGCCGCCATTGCCTTGAGCGACCATGCGACATGCATGTGGTTGGGCAAAGGGATATAGACCGCATCAATCTTGGGGTCGGCCAACAACGCGTCATAACTTTCATAGACTTCAATTCGCGGGGCAAAGGCCTGAAACCCGGCTGCCTTTTCCGCATTGGATGTCGCAAGCCCCACAAGATCGGCACCTTTGGCTGCGTGGATGGCAGGTGCCATATGCTGACGGGCAAAATTCGCAGCGCCCAATACGCCCCAACGGAGTGCGGTCATGTTTTTTTCCTCTTCATGCGGGATGTTAGCGTCAACACCAACCAAAAGAAAAGTGCTCCGCTTTTGCCAGCCACAAAAAATAACCCCGCCGGAAGCTCCGGCAGGGTCTATTTCTCAAACATAGACGAAGTGATTATGCGTCCGCCAGCATCCCTTTTTCGCGGGCAAGCTCCTGCATCTTTGACTGCAATTTCTCGAACGCGCGGACTTCGATCTGGCGAATACGCTCGCGGCTGACGTCGTATTGACTGCTCAGATCCTCAAGCGTGATCGTTTCTTCGGACAGGCGACGTTGCATCAGGATGTCTTTTTCGCGGTCATTCAATACATCCATCGCTTCGGCCATCAGGGCGCGGCGGGCATCAAGTTCATCGTTGGCTTCATAATCCGCAGCGGTATTCGCACTTTCGTCTTCCAGCCAGTCCTGCCATTGGGCCGCACCTTCACCATCGGCGCTCACGGTCGCGTTCAACGACGCATCTCCACCTGAGAGACGGCGGTTCATCGAAACAACTTCGGTTTCGGTCACGCCCAAGTCATTGGCAATGCGGGCCACGTTTTCAGGACGCAAATCGCCTTCTTCAAGCGCGCCAATCCGGTTCTTTGCCTTGCGAAGGTTAAAGAACAATTTCTTCTGCGCAGACGTCGTACCCAACTTCACCAGCGACCAGGACCGCAGGATATATTCCTGAATGGATGCACGAATCCACCACATTGCATAGGTCGCCAAACGAAAGCCCTTTTCAGGATCAAAACGCTTTACAGCTTGCATCAAACCGACGTTGGCTTCGGAAATAACTTCTGCCTGAGGCAATCCGTAGCCGCGGTAGCCCATTGCAATTTTGGCCGCCAAACGCAGGTGCGATGTGACCATCTTGTGCGCCGCTTCCGTGTCTTCGTGATCGACCCAGCGCTTGGCAAGCATATATTCTTCCTCAGGCTCCAGCATCGGGAACTTGCGGATTTCCTGCATGTAACGGTTCAGACCACCTTCGGGGGATGGTGCTGGCAAATTCTTATAATTACTCACTGTCTATGCCCTCCTATGTATAAAGGCTTAACATCTAGATGGGTGCGTCCAGATTTTCTTTCAAGTCCTGCATACGCATTTTTCCTGAACACTATATGAACTCATCAGTTTAGTTTTAGAAGGGCTGCATCCGTGCGTTCACGCACATGGGATAGAATATTTCAGACTTCTGCGCCCAGTGTTTGCAGCAATTCAGTCATATCCGCGGGCAACGGCGCTTCAAACTCGAGAAATTCACCCGTGACTGGGTGTTCAAACCCCAATGTGGCCGCATGCAAGGCTTGCCGTGCAAACTGCGCGACTGCCGTCACGCCTGCGTCTCCTACTGCCTTGGGCGATAGTTTACGTCGGCCGCCATAGACGGGATCACCTATCAAGGAATGACCACAATGAGCCATATGCACCCTGATCTGATGGGTACGACCCGTTTCCAACCAGCATTCGATCAAGGCCGCGCATTGGGGATTGCCCAAAGCGGCGACAATCCGCGAACGGGTCACAGCATGGCGACCGTTGGTGAATGATACTGCCTGCCGTTGGCGATCAGTCCGGTGGCGGCCCAGAAATGTCTGGATCTTCAGAATATTCCCCGGCTCGAATGACGTCCCCTTGATGCCGCGCAAACGAGGGTCATTCTGATCGGGAACCCCGTAACAAACTGCAAGATAGCGGCGGGCGACGGTATGGGCTGCAAACTGCTTGGCCAAATGGTGATGGGCGCGATCCGACTTGGCCGCGACCAACAGGCCGGTCGTTTCTTTATCAATACGGTGCACAATTCCGGGACGTTTCATGCCGCCAACACCTGACAGGCTTTCGCCGCAGTGATGGATAAGCGCATTGACCAGCGTACCGCCCGGCGTTCCGGGGGCGGGATGCACAACCATGCCGCTTGGCTTATTGATGACGATCAGATCGTCATCTTCAAAAATCACATCAAGCGGAATATCTTCGCCGCCAATATGGCTATCTTCTGCTTGTCCGACGGTCACGATCACCTGCGCGCCTTGTGCCACCCGAAACCGTGGGTCGGTGACCACAACACCGTCAACCTGCACTGCGCCATCTGAAATCAGCTTTGCCAACCGCGACCGGCTTAACGACGCGTCGTCGGGCACATCACGCCCCAACGCCTTATCAAGGCGCGGCGGCGGCGCTGCAGCAATCTCAAACTCGACCTGTGTCATCATCTTGCCCTAAAAACTTCCGCCAGAGGCTCCTGCCCCTACCATCACGCGCCAAAGCGGTAACCGCGCGAAAACATGTCATCAGAGGAAGGTTGGTACCACCTCCTGGTCTCGAACCAGGGACCTCCTGATCCACAATCAGGCGCTCTAACCAACTGAGCTAAGGCGGCACAGCGCCGAATTAGCCGCTAGAGCGCGCGATTGCAAGTCCCTCAAAAGCTATTATTGCATGTCTTTTCAGATGATCCACTTACTGGGGATATACAGCCCACCCTTGCCAATCCATCACGGCGCGCTGTAGGGATTTGAATAACTGACCAAGGGGACCGACATGGGTATCAACAGCGAACGCGACATCGAAGCAAATATGCAGATCGGTCCGACTGATCTTGGCATGGTGCGTATTTTTATCGAAGCCGGTGATGTTGAAATCCCGATGGATTTCTCGCCCGAGGAAGCGGATGAAATCGCAGACGAGATCAAAGCCGCTGCAATGGCCGCCCGTTCGGTCAAAAAGCGCTAGAAAAACCCGGATCACGCGCGACTTGCGCCCGCACGGCGGCGTGACGGGCAAATTTCTTGACCATGACTTTGCGGCGGGCCGCAGCCAACTTGACCTCTGGCCCCATCCGGATGATCTCGGCGTCATAGGCGTCTGCAATGATCAATCCCGTATCATCCGGCAGCAATTCCGTCGGAAAGTCGCTGTCAACCGCCCAGAAAAAACGGTCACACCATTCCAGATACCCCTGCCATTTACGGTCGGATTGAAAATCTGCGCGGCTTGATTTGCATTCGATGATCCAGATCTCGCTTTTCGGGCCAAACGCCATGACATCAACCCGCAGGCCGGACGTGGGCACCAGCTCCTCGACGGTTACAAAATCGTGGCTACGCATTGCGCGACAAACCCCGCGTGCCAAAAGCTGACCGGGCATGAGTTGCGGTATGACGACATCATCAGACATATCAAATACCCTGAACAATAGGTGAACAAAACTCAAGTGCGAATCGGCACGGACAAATCGCGGCCCTGGCTACCATTCGGAGGCTGACACGTTTGCCTAATGAACGACCACATGCACGCTTTTACAGAACGTCAACAATTTAGCATTTAAATACAGAGTGTTAATAGACAAATCTCACCATTCCAGCGGCAATTTCGTCCGGCTTTGTGACCTAAATCGGGCAGTTTCCGGCGGGAAATACGATGAAAAGCCATTAGTCCGTCACGTTTTAGTCGGCTTTGGTCCGTAACAATAAGACCATAGCAAAGAGGGATTTTAACCATGTCAGTGTTAACAAGTATCAGCTTCTTCGACGTATCAATGGCGCTTCTATTTGTTGGCATTGCGGAACGTTTGCTTCTTGCTTACGCCCCGATCGAGATGGTTGGCCGCGAAGGTTGGTTGATCCGCGGCGATATCCAGGAATAATCGATCCACACGCCCCTTGCCCTTCGCGCAGTGTCCGCCTACCTGTTAAGCGACGGGTTCTGCGCTTCTTCGTAAACCATAGGTACAAATCCAGTGGCCTTACGCAAATCCGAGGGAGCTGGCTCTGTTCTGACCCTGGTCAGTTTATCTGGCGCCCACCTGTACTTACAGGTCCTCGGGATTAGTTACCTCTACGGTCGCCGTGGTTCCCGTCACCAAAAACTTTCAAAAGTTTGACGAACGCCAATCAAAGACTAACTTTGATTGATGAGACTTATACCCGCCCTCACGTTCCTCGCTTTCGCCGCGCTTCCATCCCTCGCCGACGTTACTGTCCGCTTTGAAGAAGGTGCGCCGAAAGACCGCTTTGTTGTCAGCGCCGACTGCACATTGTCTGACATCGATATGAAAATTGACCTGAGCCCGTCCGCGGGCTCGCTGATTTTTGACGTCACCGAAGGCGGCGCAGGCGTCGACGTATTCCAGCCAGTCGAAGTTCTGGACAATGCTGCGCAACTTGTTCCTGTCACCGATGGTGATCAGGTCCTTGTTCTGTCGATTTCGGAAATATCGGGGGGATCGGAAATAGTTATTTTTGCCGATCTGGATGACGTTTTGGCCAGCAGTCAACTCGGCCAGATTCGCGTTGCAGGCAGTGAGCTTGACGGCGCAACAATCGACCTTGTCTTTGGCGGCGTCGCACAACGCGAGACCTTTGCGAACAGCAGCAATCGCGTCTCGTTCGCACAAGGCTGCATCAGTTGATTGCAAACGACGGTTAAAGTGACCGGCGTTTTGACTTTGCCGCCAATCGCACAGGCACCATCAATCCACTGCGCGGGCCATCGTCCTTGTCACAGTCTTGCATCATCATGATTGAAATCGCAAACTGAACGCTGCCAAAGACAGTGCCGTTGAAGAACCAAAGCAGAAAAACTGCAAGTAGTCCCACGTCCGACGCCATAACAAGACGGCCCAGACCGGCAACATCAGACCAGAGTATCAGCCCGACAAAGACTGCAGACAAAGCGAAACCGATTGCACAATGGCGCAGGTAAAGCCGCATAAGATTGGGTTCGTGACTAGGTCGCATTTTGATCCCCTCCACCTAAAGATAGAGTTCGTGGGGTCAAAAACAATGCTTTTGAGGCTTAAGACTGGGCGCCAAACGCCTCTGGCTGCGCCTCGCGGGCCATGTGATCCAGAACCGCATTCACGAATTTGGGCTCTTTGTTGTCGGCGGAAAAAGCCTCTGCAATACCTACAAATTCACTGATCACGACCTTTGGCGGCGTTTGCTTGAGCACAAGTTCCGCACCGGCTGCGCGAAACAAAGCCCGCCAAGTCGGATCAATCCGTGCGATCGGCCATTTAGCAACCAATGCGCGGTCAGTCATCTGGTCAATCATCGCCTGATCATCGACAGCCTTTTCCATCAACGCACGGAATGTATCCAGATCGCCTTCGGTCATCTCGATTTCGTCATAGACCGCACCAAACCGGTGATCCTCGAACTCGCGTTTGACCTGATCGACAGTCTGCCCGGAGGCTTCCATCTGGAAAAGTGCCTGCACAGCATATAGCCGTGCCGCAGATTTCATTTTTCGCTTCTGGTTGTTCGAAAGGGTCATACTGCAGTCTTAACATTGGGTACACAATGCATGCCACATTGGGGCGTTTTGCATCGCTGGTGAATCTAGAACCGCTAGGTGACACCAACACCAGCAATTGTCGAGGGCGAACTGGTCGCAAGGGCGATGTGAAACCGCGCGGAAATCGCAGACCGGTACATCGATGCAGGATAGTCGTCAAAAGTGAAAATCCGGCCCACCGCAAACGTCAATATGCCGGTCAGCGAAGGCATTGCGCTTTGTCCCATTGGCCAGACTGACGCTGCAGGCATCCTCTCTATTCCAAAAGTCGGCATAGCTCCTTTTAGGAACGTTTAAGACGGGCCAAAGGACGTTTAAAGACCAAAGCGGCAAAAAGGTTTCATGCAAGTCGGACAGACACACGCAGGAGCCAAGCACATGACCACCCTCAACACCAACACAGACTTTGATGAACGCCACCTGCTGATTGGCAAAGCGCGTCACTTGGCCAAAGCACAAATCCGGCAGATGATTGATCTGCTGTCAGTCGCCTTTGCTTCGCGGGCGCGCACCGGAGAAGATGCGCTTTCCACGTCATTGCGTCGCGAAGCAGCCCGGCGCCGCGTAGACAACCTGTTGCGTTAAGCGCTTCAGAATGCCGACGGTCACAGCAGTCCTGCTTCATCCTTCGGGGATGCCGCATTCTGGCAGAGCGTCCTTAGACATCTGCAAGATCGGTATGTTTTTGGATGGCGTTGCCGCTAAGGTATACCGCAATGTCAAATCGGGGTTGATCTGCAATAACTCTTTGCCCATCCGCCTTGCATCTTCAAACCCTTCTGCAAGCCAATAGTTATGCAAGGGCGAGAAAACCGTAGAGCCGTAGGTAGGTGCCTCATAATAGGTTTGTTCAGCATCGTTATCGCCTCATCAATCCGCCCCAGCCCAAGCATGATCGGCCCCAGCGCACTACGCGCAAACCCGGTATTGGGATCAAGCGGGTTCAGGCGCAGCGCACGTTCAATGTCTTCCAGCGCTGTCTCGAACTGTCCGATATATGCATGAAGCCAACCTGATGAGCACAGGACAATAACTGAATTGGGGTTCAGCGATTTAGCCTTGCGAATAGCGACAACACCAACTTCTGCACCCTTGTCGAGATAGGCGACTGTTTGGGCCGCATAAGTAAGAGCAGTTGCATCGCCAGACCCGCCATCAAGAAGGGCATATGCATCAGGCGAAACGTGCGTCGCATCACAAATCGAGATAAATCGCGCGCCACAGGCAATTGTGTAAGCCCAACACCGCAGCGCACGCGCATATGCATAGTCAGGGTCGCATGCGATCGACTCTTCCAGTAAACCAAAGGCGTGTTGGAAATCTTCCAAT